>JBHELA010000073.1:0-4349 GCA_041859005.1 Ignavibacteria bacterium | reverse complement strand
GTTATGAATATTACCCTAATGCAGGAGAAATCTTCTCTGCAAGTTTATTCTATAAGAGTTACAGCTCACCTCTTGAGGAAATATATTCACCCGGTCAGAACAATCCTGAGAAGACATTTGATAATGCAAGAGGGGGTGCTTACAACTATGGAATTGAGCTGGAGGTCAGGAAGAAACTCGGTTTTATTAACAAAATATTTACAGATTTCACAATTAATGCAAATATATCTTTAATACAATCATCTGTAAACCTTGAGAATTTGCAGACAGTATCAACGGAGAAGACACGCAGGATGCAGGGACAATCACCATATACAATCAATCTTGGTTTGTTCTACGATAACTATGAACTTGGTACGAGTGTTAACCTGCTTTACAATAAGTTTGGAAGCAGAATATCTGAAGTTGGAAATAACGGGTTCAATGATATTTATGAAGACGGAAATGATGTAATAGACTTTTCAGTATCAAAAAGACTATTTGAAAGATTTGAAGTTAAATTTACTGTAAAAGATTTACTGAATCAGGAAAAAATATATACACAGGATATATCGGGAATTGAAAAGATTGTAAGGAAATATGAATCAGGAACAAGGTTTGCTTTAACATTTGGATATAAACTTTAATTATAAAACATTTATTAATCTAATTAAAAGAAAATGAAAAGAACTCTTATTTTACTTGCTTTATTTGCTGTTTTTATCAGTAATATAACAGCGCAAACAATTGATTCAACAACACTGAATTCTGCCAGCATTACGGGTGTTGTGAATTTAACTAACAACAAGACTTACATAATGAAAGGTTTTAATTATGTGAGAAACGGCGGAGTGCTTGTAATTCAAAAAGGTTCGTTAATCCTTGGAGATAAACCAACCACAGGAACTTTGGTAATTGAAAGAGGCGGAAAGATTATTGCTGACGGAACTGCTAATCAGCCGATAGTTTTTACGAGCCGTTTACCTATTGGTTCAAGAGGTCCCGGTGACTGGGGAGGTCTTATTGTTCTTGGAAGGTCAAGAATAAATACTTCAACAGGATTAGACTCTGCACAGATAGAAGGATTTCCTCCGGGAACGGGTCCATGGTACGGCGGACAGCCGGTGGTAGATACCGATAGCTCAGGAGTATTGAGATATGTAAGACTTGAATTTCCCGGCGTAAACCTGACAGGTATTTCAGGCAATGAAATAAACGGTTTAACGATGGGTGGAGTTGGCAGCAAAACAGTGATAGAAAATATTATGGTTTCATACTGCGGCGATGATTCTTACGAATGGTTCGGCGGTACGGTAAATGCAAAATATCTTGTTTCATACAGAAGCGTTGACGACGATTTTGACGCAGATAACGGATACAGAGGAAAAGTACAATACGGATTAGCGGTAAGAGATACTGCAATCAGTGACGTAAGTGCATCACACATATTTGAAATAGATAACAACAATAACAACCCAAGCAATTTTAACACACCAAGAACAAGACCAGTATTCTCGAATATCACGGGTATCGGACCAAGAATAACAAACTCCTCAGTAATCAGCCCTAACTTTAAAAGAGGAGCACATATAAGAAGAAACATGCTTGCATGTGTTTATAACTCTATATTGACAGCTTATCCGACAGGAGTTCTTTTTGACGGTAAAGGAGTTCAGCAGGCAGCATTAGGCGATACAATACAGATGAGAAACAGTATCTTCGCCGGCTTTACAAAGCTTGGTGATACAGCAGCTTCAAGCGGCTCAGGATTCAATGACCCGACGGGCTGGTTAAACACAGGTTCATTTTCAAACAGAGTTCTTACTAACAATACTGATCTGCAGTTAACCGATATGTTTGGATTCTACAGCGTAGGTACACCCGCTAATACAGTAACATACTGGATGCCGCTTATGGGTTCACCTGCATTAACAGGAGCAAATTTCACAAACCCGAATTTATCAGGTTTCGAAACAACAACGTATGTCGGTGCATTCGGAATGACAAACTGGACAGCAGGCTGGGCACAGTTTAATCCAAAAAATTATACCGCTGCACCTGTCGGAATTCAGCAGATATCAACAGAGTTACCGTCAGTTTACAGAATGAATCAGAACTATCCGAACCCATTTAACCCAACAACGAAAATAAACTTCGCATTGCCGAAGTCATCATTCGTTTCGCTGAAAGTTTTTGATGTAACAGGAAAAGAAGTAGCAGCACTAATAAACCAAAACCTAAACGTTGGCACTTATGAATATGAATTCAATGCAGCCAAATTAAATTCAGGAATTTATTTCTATAGAATTAATGCTGAAGGATTCACAGCAACGAAGAAAATGATGTTAATAAAATAAAAGCAACAACAAAGGGGAAGAAAAAGGAGATAATACTCCCCTTTATTAAAAAGAAGGCTAAATACCCTTATTTATATTCTCATAGCCGAAAACCCGTTACCAAAGGTAACGGGTTTTTTAATTTTAAAAAGCTGTGTTGTAACTATGCCGGGTCGTACTTAATTGTGAACTCTCCAGTTGTTGAAATTATAATGTATGATGAGGGAATATCAGTCCAGCAGCCTGTATTGTAGAACTGAATGTTCTTTGCTTTAATGTATGAATCCATCGGGTCATGAGTATGACCGCAGACAACCGTGTTAAACCCTTTGTTTGCAGCATACTCTGATGCCCTTATAGAAATTTTCTTTGAGAGTCTAAGCCATCCTTTGCTTTTTCCTTTAATCCATCTTGCGATAGTTTGCTTCTCGCCCCCTATTTTTTGAATCTTCTCGTAAATAAATGCTGCGATATTGCTTATTACAACGTTTTCATTGAGGAAGCGGTCAAACTGATGACCGTGAATTGCAAGAATGTTTTTGTCCTTAATTCGAAACGAATATTCTTTGTAAACTTTTATTCCGATAAAATGTGATGTGATTTTTGAAAGACCTTCATCGTGATTTCCTTCTACCCAGACTACTTCAATATTATTTTTGGGGTTGGATAGTTTTCTTATGTACGATAAAAAACTCCAGTGCTCTCTTTCCAGACGATTAAAATTAAGGTCGTCAAAAATATCGCCCAGAAGTATTAATCTGTTAAACCTGTATTTCTCAAGAGTTTCCCTGGCTTCAGTCGGTCTTGCAACTTCCGAGCCGAGATGGATATCGGATAAAATAATAGTATCAATTTCAGTGATGCTTTGCGATGCAATATTTTGTGTATCCGTAACGATAAGTATTATAATCTTAGAATATCAATTTAACAAACCAGCTATATTGAATCGTAAGCTGATTGTTAATAAATTATTAACATTAATTATACACCCAGCTTTGCTCTGATATCAGGCTTTAAGCCTGCCTTTGGCATTACGATTGTGATAGTATTAATTCCAAAATATGTTTCGGAGACATTAATGAAACCCTTGAATGGTCCCATAGGTCCCCAGGAATTCTTAACGAAGAAGAATTTCTTGCCGTCTTTGGTCTTTTTAATTCCTGTTAAATGCATTAAATGGTCGTCTTGCGTGGTAAGGTCTTCAAAAAGCTCCTGACGTGATTGCTGAGAGTAATCAATTTCTTTTTCATCGGGATTAATTGTGCCTGATAAATCAGTTTTATCTTTTGGAACCATAGCCCAGCCTTTGTCCTGCTCGAAATAAGAGTTTGAAACATCGGCATCCCATCCTACAGTAAACCCTTCCATAATTGCGTACTCTGTTGCTTCAAGAAGTTCATTTATAGGGACATTATAAAACAAACCGCCCGAATAATTATCCGGAACTTCGACATTAAACGGTTTATAGAATTCATGATGAGTAAATGAAGTAAGACCAATGTAATCATCAGGGTCAAATTTCAAAACATCTTTTGAATACTGCAAGGGATTATAAGTTTTGCCGTCAAAAGTGAATTCTGACGGAACCTGTCCGAATTTATCATCAAGCATTTTATTAAAATTAATCTGCCAGTTTGGTGAAATAGGTGTTTTAGCGATTACGCTGTCGAGAAATTTTTTAAGTTTTGAGTCAAATCCCTGGTGATTAATCATACCTGAGGATGAGTTTGGATAAACTTCTTCGGGAACCATTCCATATTTTGTAATAGCGGGAATTACGTCATGAGTAAAAGCGCCCTCAGAAAACCTTGTAAATCCCTGACGGAGAATGTAATTTTTTGCCTTATCAAAATAAATATTTCTGACAATAAACATTTCGGAAAGGTCGGGAGATTTGACACCGGCATTTATCATACCCGATTCAAGGATTGAAACCACAGAAAAGCACCAGCATGTACCGCTCATACCCTGATTCTTTACTCCTGTTGCATCGTTTATTTTGACATCGATTAATTCCTGTGCATATAGCGTGTT
>JBHELA010000044.1:0-4854 GCA_041859005.1 Ignavibacteria bacterium | reverse complement strand
ATTAACTCTTTGTTAACCTGTACTTTATTCCTCAACTCTTCATTCTTCTTCTTTAATTCAGCTGCCCTCGGAGCAATCTCAACTACGAATTTAATGAATGGATCATTCGATTTCATAATTGCATCAGGTCCCTGCGAAAGCAGATTCAATGCACCTTCTTTAGTTGAAAGTACTGATGAACCCGCAAGCGATTCCGCTGATTGATCCCCGAATATTTTTACTGCTTTATGATCTTTCCCCAGTTTCTGCTTAATTGCTTTTAGCTTGTATATCATCAATGCATTATTCATTTCTGCATCATAATTCTTATAAAGTGCTTCAAGCTTTGCTGGTTCAAGCGTCTCCTTTGTTAATGCTGAATTTACAAGCCTTTCAGCCGCGGTAAACTGAACAGATGACATTCTTGGATTTGTCTGATATGCATACATTTCAGGATAAAGCTGGCTCATTTCTTTGTTGGCGTCTGCTATCTCATCCCAGGCTTTTCCGTACTTTGACTTTAAAGTCGGATTTGCATCAACTGCAGCTTTGAATGTTTTTTCGAAGTGTCTCTTCTTCGCCATTAATACAGGGTCATTTAAAGCTCTTACCATTCCCTTGTAAACCTTCTGTGAGTTTGCCATCGAGAATAATGTGTTGTTTAATTCTTTTGCTCTCTCCGGATTCTTTGCAATTATATCCGTATAAGTATCCACCAGCATATTCAGCATAGAAACTACATCTGGATTTGAGTAATCTCTTGCAAACTCAAGCTGTGAATATGTATTAAATCTCTCTGTTCTTCCCGGATTACCGACTACGAATATTGGTTCTCCTGTCTTTGCGCCGCCCGGACTCCATTTATAATAATGCTCTGTCTTCAAAGGCTTGCCGTCTTCGCCGTAAACTCTGAAGAATGTCATATCAAGATTATACCTCGGATATGTGAAATTATCATAATCGCCTCCGAAGAATCCTGCATTGTCTTCAGGTGCCATTACTAAACGTACATCAGTATATCTTTTATAAACATAAGCAGAATATACACCCCCGTTAAATAATGTGACTACCTGGCATCTCATACCTGTTTCAGCTGCAACTCTTTTCTCAATCTCAGAAACTTTTGCCGTCTTGTTTGCAACCTTTTCGTCATTTGTCTTCCCGGCTTCAATTGCTGACTGAACTTCCTTAGTAACATCATTAATCTTTACTAACTGGTCAACAAAAAGATTAGGTACAGGTCTCTCATCCTCAAGCTTCATAGCAAGGAATCCTGTATTATGAAGGTCTTCACCGTCTTTCTCAACCTGTGAAACTGACTCGCGTCCGCAGTGATGATTTGTCATAACAAGTCCGTCACCCGATACAAAAGATGATGAACAGTATGAAGCAAACCTTATTGCCGACATACGCACATGGTCAAGCCATTCCTGAGTTGGCTTAAAACCATAAGTCTCATTGAAATAATCTACGGGCGGGAAATCGAAAGTCCACATTTTTCCCATATCATACTTCGATGATTTTACTGTATCAAGGTTAACACCGTAGTATTGCGAATACAATGTACTCGTATATACTACCAATGTTAATACTAAAACACTTATTACTCTCTTAAGCATATCAATATAATTAATTATTATGAAATTAGTTGTTTGTTATCTTTCCGTTTACTAACTCAGAACCAATCCTTTTTAGATTGTACATATCATTTATTGCCTCAAGAAGTCCTCTTGAATCAACCGATACCGTCGTCGGTACTTCGCTCGAATATATAAACTCTCCTGACATACTTTCAATGTTTCCGTCAAATATTAATCCTACTACCTCTGCATTCTTGTTTATCATTGGACTACCGGAATTTCCGCCTATTATATCATTTGTTGAAATAAAATTAAACGGTGTTCCAAAATCAAAGTCCGCAGGCGGGTTTAACCATCTGCTGTGAATTTCCCATGGATACTTCTTATCAAAAGAATAATACCTGTCTAACATGCCGTAAAACGTCGTGTTAGGAGGTGCCATCGTCCCGTTATAATTGTAACTCTTTATAACTCCGTCTGAAATCCTTAACGTAAACGTTGCATCAGGCGGTATCTTTGTTCCGTAAACATCGTATATCGCACGTCCTAATATCTGGTTGTAATAATCTTCCTTTGCTCCCAGTTCCTGAAGCTTTCTGTAAAGTGTTCTGAAATCCCCGTTCTTATTCTTTTCGTAAATTTCTCTCTTTTGTTTCACTAATGTCGAAATATCATCCCAGACATTTCCGTATTTTGCTTTTAGTTTTTCATTACTCTTAACTGCCTGTACAAAATTCTTTTCAAAATCTTTCTTCCTTGCCATCAATACACCGTCATTAAGACCCTTCAAAGTTCCTTTATAAACTTTCTGACTATTTGTATAGTTAAACAATTCATTGTTCAGTTCCTTTTCCTTATCAGGATTAGCAGATATCACTTTGTACAAACTATCAACAAAATTATTTATATAATTGAGTATTAAAGGATCAGTAATATCCCTTTTAAATTCAAGCTGCGATACTGTCAGAAGTCGTGATGTAGAACCTGGATTTCCGACAACAAATATCGGCTCTCCCGGTGCTGCACCGTTGCTGCTCCACCTGAAGAAGTTATTTACTTTTAATGGGTTTCCTGCTTCGTCATATACTCTGAAAAACGTGCAGTCAAGCGTGTATCTTGGATAAGTAAAGTTATCGGGATCTCCTCCAAAGAAACCTGCATTATCTTCAGGTGCAAATACTAATCTGACATCGTTATATCTCTTGTAAACGTAAGCTGAATAAACTCCGCCGTTGTACAAAGTTACTACCTGGCATACAACGCTTGTTCCTTCCTTGTACCTGTTTTCAATTTCTGTAGTCTTTTTAAACGCGAAATCATCCTTCTCCTCAATATCTTTTCCTTGATCTATTGCAGTCTGCATCTCTTTTGTAACATCAATAATCTTAATTAGCTGATCAACGAATAATCCGGGTACTTTCCTCTCATCTTCAATTCTCATTGCTGAAAAGCCCTCTTTATGAAGGTCTTCACCCTCTTTCTCAACTTGTGATACCGACTCTCTCCCGCAATGATGATTTGTCATTACTAACCCATCTTCAGAAACAAATGAAGCCGAACAGTAATCCGCAAACCTCAAAGCTGACATTCTTACGTTGTCAAGCCATTCCTGTGTAGGTCTGAAACCATATTCCGATTGGAAATAATCCAGTGGCGGAAAGTCAAAAGTCCACATCTTCCCGTTATCGAACTTCTGTGCTTTTACTGTGTCTAAATTTACTCCGTAATTTCCTTGTGAGTATAAATATATTGGAGTTAGAAATACAAATAATAATAGTAATAATTTACTTGTGTTATTCATAGCATTGGTTTTTATTTATTGATTAATTATTAAAGATTGTTATAATATTGAACTTTTTCAATCTAAAAAGAAACGGAGCAATTAGCTCCGTTTCCTCATGGTCTGTCTCTTCGGCAGTTGAGACAGTCCCTCAAATATATTCAAAAATATTCTAACTCACTTTTAATCTAATGACCTCCTCATAAATGCTGGTGGATCTATGTCCTTCAAGTCGTCATTAAATCCATACTTGTCAATACCCTTCTTAAAAGAACTTGTTTCCTTCTCACTTAAGTCATCATTAATCATGTTCGCTGCAAGACCTTGACGTCTATTTATTGCTGGTCCATCTAATTTTCTAATGTCATCTGGTATTTCCTTAAGACGCCCTCTTCCGTTATGTATTTCATCCATTCCTATAACATTCCCATATACATTATCTGAAGTACTATCATTTGTCAACTCTGCATGCTCTTTCTTAAATCCCGTCGCAATTACTGTAACCATTACTTCTCCGTCCATATCCTTGTCGTCCATTAATCCGAATATATAATTTGCTTTCTCTCCAACAGCTTCCTGTACCTGACTGTTTATTATATCAATTTCATCAAACCCGATATTTCCGTCTGATACTATATTTACAAGTGCATTCTTTGCTCCTGCAATATCCATATCCTCAAGTATTGGATTTGATAGCGCCTCTTTTACGGCCTTCAATGCCCTGCCCTCTCCGTTCGCTATTCCTGTTCCTATTATTGCATCTCCCGTATTCTTCATAGTTGTCTTTACGTCTGCAAAATCAACGTTAATCTCTCCAGTCTTAGTAATTATCTGCGAGATACCCTTCGTCGCATTGTACAGTACTACGTTTGCAAGTGCAAGTGCCTGATTCTTTGTTGCCTTTTCATGTATCAGCTCGCGAATACGTTGATTTGGAATAACAATCAAACTGTCCACCTCTCTCTTTAACTTATCAATTCCGTCAAGTGCGGCCTGCATTCTCGGATTACCCTCAAACCCAAATGGCTTTGTTACAATGGCAACCACAAGTATATCAAGACTCTTTGCAAGCTTTGCAATCAATGGTGATGCTCCTGTACCTGTTCCACCTCCCATACCAGCGGTTATAAACACCATATCACTTCCCGTTAGCACCCTGCTGATTTCATCCCTGCTTTCTTCAGCTGCCTTATCACCAAGCGCCGTATTGGCTCCGGTACCAAGTCCTTTTGTAATTGTCTTTCCAATCTGAATCTTCACATCAGCCTTGCTTATCTCCAGTGCTTGTGAATCAGTATTAATCGCGATGAATTCCACGCCCTCTATACCTTTGTCCACCATTGAGTTTAATATGTTGCCGCCTCCGCCCCCTACTCCGACTACTTTTATTCTGGCGCCATTTAGCTCGTGTGGTAATAGTTGAATGCTCATAAATTTACCCTTTCATTTATTTTTATATTATAAATTTTTGTTATTCTTTGTTTAAAGTTCATCAAACCAGTTCTTCACTGTTTT
>JBHELA010000075.1:0-7538 GCA_041859005.1 Ignavibacteria bacterium | reverse complement strand
TCAGTTACAAACTTTTTGAAAGAAGCAAAGGATAAACTAAAATAATTCTTTTATGAAACACCTGTTCATAATATTGTTTTCGTTTGTACTGCTGGCAAGCTGCGGTCAGAAGAAAGAAGAAGTTAAAATAACAAAGACAGAAGAACCTAAAAAGGAAGTCGTTGAAGAAAAGAAGATAACAACGGAAACTGAAAGCACAGATGATACCGAAACAAAAGAAGAACCTGTTACAAAACCGCAAAAGAACACATCACAACAGTATATTACTTTGAAAAGCTCCGAAACGGCGGGTAATAAAGGCTCTAATGCAGTGGTAACGGGTTATGTGGCTGATGTAGTCGTTCGTGAAAAAGTTGCTTACCTGAACTTCGATAATAAATATCCTAAGAATACATTTACGGCGGTTATTTTCCCGGATAAGTTTGAAGTGTTCGGTGATTTAATGGACTACAAAAACAAGACCGTGGAAGTAAAGGGTAAGATTGGTGAGTTCAACGGCAAACCTCAGATAATATTAAACAATAAAAGTCAGTTAAAGATAATAAATTAATGGTTACTAAAAGCGGATATGTTTCTATAATAGGTAAACCTAATGCGGGCAAGTCAACACTCATGAACAAGTTTCTTGATTTCAAGTTGTCTGCTGTCAGCAAGAAGGTACAGACCACAAGAAACAGAATACAGGGTGTCCTTACAGGCAAAGACTATCAGATAATATTTGTTGATACACCCGGCGTGCTCGAGCCAAAGTACGAAATGCAGAAATTCATGAAGAAAGAAATAAGGTCGTCCTTTCTCGAAACCGACCTTGTACTTTATCTTGTTGACGGAATGAATATTATTATCAAAGACCTTAAGAAGATTGAAGAAGACTTTATCAGAGAGTTTTCTTCATTCAAAAGAATAATAGCTTTAAATAAATGTGACTATCTTAAACCCGAACAGATTTCAGATAAGATTGTCACTCTTCAGCAGGAATTAAAGTTTGAAGAGATAATCCCAATATCTGCAACTACAGGACTGAACCTTGATTTGCTGAAGCTTAAACTGATTGAGCATCTGCCCGAAGGTGACTTTTATTACGACCGCGAAACGCTCACTGATAAACCCGAGAAGTTCTTCGTATCAGAAATAATCAGAGAGAAAATCCTTGAGCTTTATGAGGAAGAAATTCCTTACAGCGTGCACGTTGAAGTCAGGGAATTTAAGGAAAGGGAAGAAAGCCAGAAAGATTTTATTAATGCGGATATTATTCTCGAAAGAGAAACACAAAAGATAATACTTCTCGGCAAACGCGGAGAAATGATTAAGAAGCTTGGCGAACGTGCAAGAAAAGATATAGAAGTGTTTCTCGGGAAAGAAGTTTTCCTAAAACTGTTCGTAAAGGTCAGGAAGGACTGGCGCAAAGATAACCGCTTCCTTAAGAATATATTCTAAAACGGATTAATCCTGAATGTTCTCATTTCTGAGGTAAGAACCGCTTTATACCCAAGATCATTTGCAAACATTCTTGGCTTTACGTAATCATCAACAGAAGTATAAGTAAGATATTTGCTTACTTCCCATGAGTATTCATTCCCTTCAAGTATGCTACGTGCAATACCCTTTGGGTTCTTCAGTTCTCTCTCTCTTGTAACAACATAAAAATCACCTACGGGCATGAAACCATGGTAATGAACGACATAGATTCCTGTTCCCGTACCCCAGTCCCATGAAAACATTGTGTTGTTAGAAACACCCCAGTATTTATCCTGCGGTGAATCAAGTTTCGGTGCGGTCTCTGTTCCTATGTTATATGTTGCACCGGGATAGGAATAAGTATTGCTTACAAAACTTCCGCCGTTCTTTAATCCACCCCTGCCTTCTATCTTTAACCTGTATCCAAAAGGTAAGTTCTGGGGAACAATAATTTTAGAAGAAATAATATCTCCTTCAGTAACGTTTAAAGTAAGCTCAGCGTTTCTGTGCTGAGAGAGAAAGTCGGCAAAGACTGAAAATCCCTTCATATCATAAGCAAAGGCAGGCGGATAAATAGTTACGATTGAAGTTCCGGGTGTCCTTCCGTATGACAATGAATCAAAAACAACGGTCTGCGGATAGCCTTCTTTATTAATAGTCATCGGATATTCCAGATATTTTACATAAGAGGTCGGAGTCTTTTCAAGATATATCATTCTGCCGTTCAATCTTGTCACGTAAGAAGGGAAATTAATATTTACAACCTTTGTTCTTTCTCCTGCGGTGGCGAATACATCCTCACAGCTGAAAACATCTTCAGCTAAAAATTTTATTATAGCGCTTCTTCCGCTTGGTATGTTTGGAAACTCAACTTTAACAAACTCTGTGTTAATATTCTTTGATGCATTCAGTCCGAAGAAAATCAGTTCAGGGTTCTTAACTGTCAGGTCTTTGTATAAAACTCCGATGTTTGAAGATAAATCGTATAGAAGTAAGTCGTAAGTCCAGTCATCAGTTGATATTAAAAATTTGCCGTCGCTTCCCGTGCTTGCACTGTTTCCGCCTGAAATGGCTATTGATACATTCGGTACCGGGAAATATCTTTCATCAAGTACCTTTCCTGAAATAGTATGTGAATAGGCATTGATGCTTGCAAGAAATAGTAACGCTGTTATGATTTTCTTCATATAAATAAAATTATTATTCGTCTGATAGTCTTTTTATTTCATCCCTGAGTTCGGCAGCCCGCTCAAACTCAAGGTCTTTCGCAGAATTTATCATCTCTTTCCTCAGCTGATCTATTAATTCTTTGCGCTGTTCCTTGTTAATCTTCTTGAATAGAGGCTCTGTTAGAATTGACAAGGAAGTTTTCTCATCACTCCTGGATTTTTTCTTTGGGTCATATTTTGCCTTTGAGTCTGCTACTATTGTCGTTGACATAATTTCTTCGTATGTCTTATAAATAGTCTTAGGTTCGATATTATGTTCCTTGTTATACTTGTCCTGTATCTTTCTTCTGCGTGCTGTTTCATCAATAACCTTTCTCATCGAATCAGTGACCTTATCGGCATACATAATCACAAGTCCGTTTACATTTCTGGCGGTCCTTCCTGCAGTCTGAAGCAATGACTTTTCAGAACGAAGAAAACCCTCCTTATCAGCGTCGAGAATAGCCACAAGCGACACCTCCGGCAGGTCAAGTCCTTCGCGCAAAAGGTTGACCCCGACAAGAACATCGAACTCGCCGAGCCTGAGCCCCCTCAGTATCTCAACTCTATCGAGGGAGTCAACCTCGGAATGCATGTATTTAACCTTTATACCGATTCCCTCAAGATAATCAGTAAGGTCCTCGCTCATTCTCTTGGTAAGTGTTGTAACGAGAACTCTTTCTTTCTTTGCGGTTCTAATCCTGATTTCATTAATTAAGTCATCTATCTGATTTTTCACAGGACGCACCTGTATTTCAGGGTCAAGCAAACCTGTAGGACGAATAACCTGCTCAACTATTGAGCCACCACTTTTAGTTAGTTCATAATCGCTTGGAGTTGCACTAACAAATATAACCTGATTAATTGCTGATTCCCACTCTTCAAATGTCATTGGGCGGTTATCCAAGGCGGAAGGCAGGCGAAACCATGCTCCACAAGTGTTTTCTTCCTCATTCTGTCTCCGTTATACATTCCTCTTATTTGTGGAACTGTTACATGGGACTCATCAACAACCAGAAGAAAATCATTCGGGAAATAATCAAAAAGGCAGGAAGGTCTCGAGCCCGCAGCACGTCTGTCAAGATGCCTTGAATAGTTTTCTATTCCTGTGCAGTACCCGACTTCTTTTATCATTTCTATGTCGAAGTTTGTTCTCTGCTCAATTCTCTGTGCTTCAATGAGTTTATCCTGTTTCTGAAAATACTGTATTTGTTCGTACATTTCTTTTCTAATATCATCAATAGCCTCTTCAATTTTTTCCTGAGTTGTAACAAAGTACTTTGCAGGATAAATTGAGACGCTGTCATCAACGCCGATTGCTCTTCCTGTTAGTCTTTCTATATAACTTATTCTTTCTATTACATTGTCAAACATTTCAATGCGGATTCCCTTTTCATCCTCATAAGCAGGAACGATTTCAATCGTATCGCCTCTAACTCTGAAATTGCCCCTTTTGAAATCCGAATCGTTTCTAACGTAATGTATGTTCACCAGTGTTGTAAGCAAATGCTTTCTTGAAATCTTTTGTCCTTTGCGAAGTACAAGTACCTGTTCGGCATAGTCTTCGGGAGCACCGATACCGTATATACAGCTTACAGAGGAAACTATGATAATATCGCTGCGTCCTTCGAGCAATGAAGCAGTTGCACGAAGTCTTAACCTGTCAATTTCCTCGTTGATTGATAAGTCCTTGGCAATGTACGTATCTGTTGAGGGTATGTAAGCTTCAGGCTGATAGTAATCATAATATGAAATAAAAAACTCGACCCGGTTTTCAGGAAAGAACCTTTTAAACTCACCATACAGCTGAGCCGCAAGAGTCTTGTTGTGAGACATAACAAGAACCGGCTTGCCTATATTTTCTATCACATTAGAAATTGAAAAGGTTTTACCAGAACCAGTAACACCGAGAAACACCTGATGCTTTTCATCTCTTTTTAAAGCTCCGGTTAATTCCTCAATAGCTTTTGGCTGATCACCTGTAGGTTTATAATTTGATTCGAGTTTAAAATTCATTAATAAAGATAATCTTTTGGAGGATTATTTTTAAGGTTTAAATATAATAAATAATATGCTACTGAATTTCTGTTATAAGTTTTATTTCTTTGAGAATATTATTTATCCTGAAAAGTTCGTCTGTTTCTCCTGTCTTTACTACTGCCTTGCCCTTTGTGTGAGCAATTATTGCAATCTGTTCGCACTGAATAATGTCATATCCTGTAGCTTTCTGAAGCTGAAGAATAACTTCCTCCCAGATATGAGCGGAGTTAAACAAAAGGAGTTTCCTTTGTACAGGAGTTCCAACATCTGTTACTGATAGCTCTTGTTCTTTCGTACTCATTCGTAACTAATTTCTTGAGAATGAACAAAGGACTTCGCAAATCTCATCCTGCTTATCTCTATAAGGTGCCCAGTTTGCACCTTTGAATCCGTTCATGGCAATATAAAATATTAACAATTCACTATCCCTTGTAATTGCGTAACCTGCAAGAGTGGTGACGCCGTTTATCGAGCCGGTTTTAGCATGAACATTGTACATTGCTTCAGTATCAACCATTCTCTTTTTCAGTGTTCCATCGACACCTGCAACGGGAAGAGAGTTGTAAAAAATATCAAATGTTTTTACGTCATCGAACATATACTTGAGAAGCTGTATATAGACATTGGAAGTAGCATAATTAAATCTTGTTAATCCGGAGCCTTCAAGGAATTCATACTCACTGCGTGATATTCCGATGCTCGTGAACAATTCAACTACTGCGTCGGCACCTTTATTAAGTGTGCCCGGAGCAGAATCATGAACAGCACCCACGACTTTAAAAATTGTAATAGCGTAGTGATTATCGCTCGGCTTGTTCATGTTAGCAAGAACCTCTGCCATCGAATGAGTTACACGCGCAATTTCCTTTGGGGAATCAGGTGTTGCTCCTGCTACGATAATTCCTCCAAGCTTTACGCTTTTATCCCTGAATTCATGTTCAACTGTATTGGCAATAACAACGGAAGGATATGTTCTGCTTGCGTTTCTATCTATGCATAAAGCATTAACGAAAGGCCAGTACTGAAGTTTTGTATCACCAGAGTAATAGTCCGCCAGCCCAAAATATTCCTTGTCGAGATAAGAGTCATCATAGACTATATTTCCTGTGATTTCTGTTATGTTCATCGCAAGAAACTTCTTTATAAGAGTAAATAAGTCTGCAGTATCGAATTCAGGGTCACCGTAACCTTTGATGTAAAGATTGCCGTTTATTACTCCATCGCTGATGTTTACATCGTCGGTGTAAAGAACGGTTTTAAACTCGTACCCGGGTCCGAGAAATTTGAGTGCAATTGCAGAGGTAACTAATTTTGATATTGAGGCGGGTATCATTTTCTTTTCAGGCTGGTACTCATAAAGCAGGTCGTATTTATTAGCACTTGCAACCTGAATAGATACATCGCAATTGATAGTCTTTACAATTGCATCAATACTGTCTTTAAGCTGTGATATTTTATCACACTTCTCGGCAGATACCGTTGTTACGAAAACAAAGGACAGCAATAATGCCGTAAAGACTGCTCTTTTACTTATCTGTAATATACTCATTAATTATTTTGTTTGCTCTTTTTAATATCTTCTTTGATTTGCTGAATGTAAGTCTGTCATAACTCTTTTCCACTGACATCCATTTATAGTTTAGAATTTCCTTGCCGTCAATCTTAACTTTATCCACAAGGGATTCAGCTATATAATAGTCAACATTTTTATTTACTTTAGATTTCCCGTTCTTGAAAGAATATTTATCTTTGAACAGAATCTTCTTCTTTATAAAGTTTATTTTCCTGATTCCTGTTTCTTCCCTGAGTTCTCTGACGGCAGTTTCAATAAGCCTCTCGCCCTTTTCAATGTGGCCTTTAGGAAAACCCCAGTGACCCTGATGCTGTTTCAGCAAAAGATACATAACCTTTCTGGGAAACCTGTGAAATAAAATAATACCTACTGAATGATTGTTTTTATTTATCATTGATTAATCGTTCTTACTGTTGTTTTTAACTTTGACCCATATTGCATCCATTTCCTCAAGCGTCATATGGTCGAGTTCAAGATTATTGGTTTTTGCATACTCCTCAATCTTCCGGAACCTGAACATAAACTTTTCGATAGTCTTTCTCAATGCATCCTCGGGATTAATTTTAAGGAAGCGTGCATAGTTAACGATTGAAAACAAAACGTCACCGAATTCATCTTCAATCTTATCCTGTGATTCATGGTGTTCGATGTTATGTTTCAGTTCGTTTATTTCTTCCAGGATTTTATCATAAACAGGTTTTACATCTTTCCAGTCGAAACCAACCTTTGCAGCTTTTTCCTGCACCCTGTATGCACGAAACAGCGCGGGTAATTCTTTTGGGATACCGTCAAGAACGGAGTTACGTCCTTCATGTTTTTTCAGCTTCTCCCAGTTTGTTTTGACATCATCGCTATTTGTGATTACGGCATCGCCAAAAACATGCGGATGCCTATATATCAGTTTTGCTGTCTCATGTTCTACAACCTGTATAAGGTTGAAATCGTTTGTTTCTTCAGCCATGACTCCATGGAACACAACTTGCAACATTAAATCACCGAGTTCCTTCTTTAGCTCAGTCATATCATTATTATCGATTGCCTCGAGGACTTCATAAGACTCCTCAAGCAAGCAGCGGCGAAGGCTGTTGTGTGTTTGTTCAATATCCCAGGGACATTCTTTTCTTAATCTTCTTACAACGTTTACAAACTCTATAAACTTATCTGCAAGCAATTTATCTGAATCGTTCAATATGATGATTTTACATTTTCAATAATTAATCATATTACTAATTTAGAAAAGGTTTTTCAATTTAAAAACA
>JBHELA010000016.1:0-4745 GCA_041859005.1 Ignavibacteria bacterium | reverse complement strand
GCGTTAAAAATCTTTTGTTCAACTATAATCTATTAGTTTTTCTCTGCGTTCTCTGCGCGTCGAAGATCCGCCGCGGCGGACGGTAAAATCTGTTTCAATGCTCTTATTTGTTTGTCGAAGATTCGCCGCGGAGAATAGCCGCAGGCTACGTCGTGATCTCCGTGAACCAATTCCTATAAAATCTTTTATTTTGTTTGCAGATCTTGCTACGCCGTGTAACTCAAGTCGCAGATCGAAGATTCGCCGCGGAGAACGCGACCAGGCGTACTTCCTCCCCGCAATGATTTTGAGCATGGATCTCAGTTCTTTGTAATTCAAACTTCCAGCAGCAAGGAACGTTACCAACAATAAAATCTCATAAAGATTTCATGTCAATCTATTAATTCCTCCTAAAACCCCGCAGGGGTTTAATATGAATAACCCCCGACGAAGTCGGGGGAAGCATCAAAATCATTAGAACCCTGAAAGAGTTCAACATAAAAACCCCGCAGGGGTTTATTATGAATATCCCCTGACACAGCCGGGAGAAGCATTCACATAAAAAACCCCGCAGGGGTTTAATATGAATAACCCCCGACACAGTCGGGGGAAGCATCAAAATCATTAGAACCCCTAAAGAGTTCAACATAAAAAACCCCGCAGGGGTTTAATATGAATAACCCCCGACGCAGTCGGGGGAAGCAGCCAAATCAGCAGAACCTGAAGGGGTTCAACATAAAAATAATTTCTTTAGTCGCGTAGGCCTGCCTGCCTCAGACAGGGACAACAGAGCAACCACAACCTCTACAAGAATTCGCTAAGCTCCGTAGGAGCGTTATATCAATAGCATAAAATCATTCCAAGATTTAAGTCCCGTAGGGACGATATATTTATAGCCAAAATGTCAAAAGTATTTCCCGTCCCGTAGGCTTGCCTGCAACAGGCAGTGACTGTATATCAATATCATTTCATAATATCTTGATATTGAATTTCATACGACATAATTTTTAATAAAAAACAACATGAGACAAGTAATAATATACCCCGGCGAAGACGGTATGTGGGTTGCCGAGTGCCCCGGCCTGCACGGCTGTATAAGTCAGGGTAATACAAAAGAAGCTGCTATAGAAAACATAAAAGAGGCAATTAAACTTTATATAGATTCATTAAAGAAAGACAATCTTCCAATTCCCGAAAGAATTTAATTCTATCGTTGAATAATGTTAAACCATCATTTTAGTTTAGCACATAAGTATATTTAATTGACCTTAATATCCAAAAATGTTTTTTAAGATTGAGTTTTATTTTAAATCACTTTATTCTTTTCGAATATCACATCTTCGGAAATAACTTCATTTTTATCTTTATGGAAATATGTTGATTTTCCTTTTAGTTGATGCATATCACCGGAAACACGTAATACTAATGAACCAATATTACTGTTTTGAGCTTTCTTCTCATCCCAATCAAAAAGCACCTGTCCTGATATAAATTTCCCATAATATTTAAATGTTCTCACTCCGATTTTTGCTTCTATTTCTCCTTTTGCAGAAACTTTCGTTCCGAATTGATTTATATGAAATCTAAGCCTTGGTTTTTCTTCTTTCGTACCATCTTCTTTAAGTATATAACCAACCCAATCACCCGATATATCATCAGCAATTCTCAGCTTGTTATTAATTAAAGGAAATATCCAATTTCTTAACATATAAATTATGAATCCAGCAACAATACTTGAAGCTACACCAATTAAAAAAGTATCCACCTTTTGTCATTTATATTTAATTCTAAATTGTTTGTTTATTATTTTATTAATGTCATACGTTTTGTTTCTGAAAAACTCCCCGCAGTTATCCTGTAAAAATAAACCCCGCTTGAATATTTTGACGCATTCCAATCCGTTTGATACGTTCCAGCCTGTAATTGCTCGTTTACAAGTGTTTCGAGCTCTTTGCCTGCAATGTCGAAGATAGTTACTTTAACATTTGATGATTTTGGTATAGCGAATATTATGTTTGTTGTCGGATTGAAAGGATTTGGATAGTTCTGTTCTATTTTATATCTCAATATATTTTCGTTGTTTGATATTGAGGTTACAACTCCTCCTGAATTTGTTCTTAATATATAACCATTGCTGCCAACTACATTTCCGTTTATAGTATTCGCAAATGATATATCCGTAAATGAAGTAAGATTACTCGTAAACTGTAATTCCCAGTTCAAACCTCCATTTGTTGTTTTATAAATTATACCACTAATAGATATCTCAGAAATCGCCCCTATATAATATCCTGTTAAGCTATCTACCATCTCTATCTTTCTTGGAAAGTAATTTGTTTGATGAATTACGCTCCAGTTTTCTCCATAATTTGTGCTTCTGAAAATTCTGTTTTTCCCACATGCATAAATGTATCTGCCAAATGGTTTGGAAACATTATAAAGAGCAATGGTATCAACATATTTAAAAGTCCAATCTTCACCGCCTGTTGTTGTCTTAGCTATACCGTTATTCCCTGTGGGATAAGATTGAATTGCATAACCTGTATATGCATTATAAAAATACATATCGCCGATACCCCCATTTAGATAAGTCGGATCATGCGTTATCCATGAAAGTCCTCCATTTATAGTTTTTGCAAATTTAGTAACTCCGCTCAAAAAACCAGTATTTGAATTAATGAAATACAATTTATTAAAATTATAGTTTGGTATTGTTATATCTGTCCAATTAAAACCACCATTAGTTGTTTTACTTAAAACATTTGCAGATAATCTGTATCCTGTTGTTGCATTCAGAAAATAAAGTTTACTCGTACTTGCGCTTACAGTGAAATTATAAATCATATCCCAGTTTTCGCCTCCATTACTTGTTGAGTTGAAATTATTGTATGATGTGAAATAACCAGTGTTTTGGTCAACAAGATAGATGCAGGAAATCATTGCTGATGTGTTACTTGCCTGATAAAACCATCCGCTTTGTGAATAAATATTACTATTCATTATTAATGCTAATAATAGAATAACTAAATTTTTCATAATGGTATATTTTGATTTAATATAAATTGTTTATTTTTAGAAATCCAATTTTCACCGAGACGATATATACAATTCTATAATTTTAGTTTAGTCAATCCTTTTTCTAAGTAATTACATATATCTTCTTTGTCTAAAATTTGTTCAATGCCAATTTCTTTATTTACTATTACATACTTTTTCAAAGCTTGTTCCAGATTAATTGAAGTGTTACCCTCTGGAGGACACACGCAATAATCTCTTCCAACACACATAATACTCACAATGTACTGTATAGCTTCGGAACTTAAATTCATTAGGTATTTTCGTATTTCAAGATCTTCACTTTCACTAAAATCTTGATTTAAATCAACTACTTGCTGATAATCTTCTTTACCACGGTGCCTTATATGTTTTCTAACGAGTAATATTAACTGGGAAATTATTTCTCTAATCTGATCTTTCATAATTTTATTTATTTAAATTAATAAATGAGATTTATAGTGATCTAATTTAAACTCAAATCAAACAACTTTAAGATCTGATATTGTTAACTGTAAACAAACGATTAATTGTAACTACAAGCAACATCTTTTTCTTGTTATCATTTAATTAACAACAACTTGCAAAAATTTAATAATAAAAAAGGACGCAACTTACATTACGTCCTGAACTGAGGTACTGGTATACCTACTAACAGAAACATAAGAAGTGCGTCCATATCTGGACGCAGCTCCTTTGCCTCGCTCTGTTAGTTATTAGAAAATTACCAGTTTTCAGTTCAGAACATAGCAAAAAGCTACGTTAAAATCTTATTTATAAAGAACGTTTACAAATCGAATCAATTGTTATCAATCGTTATTAAAATGAGTATCTCCATCATCTCTTTTAAGCACAAAAAGGTCAAAGACTAAATTGCTGATTTATAAACCAACACTTTAAACCCCAACCTATTTTTAATCCCAATTGTGTTTTATGTTTTTCAAAAATTTAAACTTATATTTAAAACTTTCAGGACAAATTAAACTATTAATTTTTTCCAGCATTAGCAAGTTATTTGTAGGCTCTTCAAAAGATGTATGCGTAAGCACATGATGCAGCAAGAGCTGCAAACCAAATAAAAGATTTTATTCCAGATAGGTTCACGGAGATCCTCAGAGAAGTCACAGAGCGCACCGAGTAGTAAAAACGAAAACTAAGTAACTCGAATAAAAAGTAAAATATTTATTAAGTCAAAAAATAAATACACTGAAAATTAAGGTTTTTAAATTTCTTTTTGACCTCCTCCTTTTTTCAACTTCAATGAAATATTAACTATTTCTCTTGCTTTTCAGGAACTTTTTAACTATATTTGAAGTTAATAGTAGTAAATAGAATAGAGCACTAAATTTATGTGATATACCTCCTTAAAATCACATAAATTACTCAAAATACAGCACTTCAAATAAAACTCCAATAAAAGTACGGTAATAGTCCGATAATTGTGCGTTTATAGTGCGGTGTTCTCAGGTATCCCAAAGCAGTTTCAACCCTCTATAGACCAATCGCCTATCTTCCGGTAACAAAAATTTATCTTTGCGATAAGATTTATATTGTTTTTATATTTCTAAAAAGCAACATCCTCCTTTTAAACGAGTATAAAATTTACTGGTTATTATTCTTTCTTTTAAAACACTATTTTTATTCCATGGATGATATTTCTTTTAAAACCGTTAAACTCTCTGATTTTACTACTATAAAACTCGGAGGTCAGT
>JBHELA010000454.1:0-4241 GCA_041859005.1 Ignavibacteria bacterium | reverse complement strand
GGCGGTGAAATTAATATCAATGAATATGTTAAAGTCAGAGCAGGCGTAGATAGACTTGATTTGAATTCAGATGACTTCTGGGGAAATATTAAACCAGGTGCTGGTATTTCGCTTTCAAAGTCTTTCTCAAAAGATATTGTTCTCGGAGTTGACTACAGTTTTCAGTTCGAACCCTATACACATAAGCCTATGCAGAATATAGGAATTGCATTTAAGTTCAAATAATCATTTTATATTTTAAAGAATGAAAAGAATAATTTTATCAATAATATTTTTTGCTTTTACAGTTTCGGCATTTTCGCAGAATGACGGTGCCGCAAACACAGGTCTTGCTTACTTGAAACTCGGTATCGGGGCTAGGTCAATCGCTATGGGCGAGGCTTTTAGTTCTCTTTCAGACGATGGTACTGCTTTTATTTACAATCCTGCTCGCATGAATGCTAACGAAAATGGCAACGTTACAGCTATGTTCAATAAAACCATGCTCGATATGACCACAAACTATGTCGGTGCAAAGTTCAGGATTAAAAAATTCGGTATCGGTATCGGACTTCTTAAAACTACAATCAGTGATATTGAAGTGCGCAACACTCCCGGTGCCCCTCTCGATAAATTCAATGCTGATAACTTCTCAGGCGGTATTAGCTTAAGCTATGAAGTTTATAAAAATCTCGCAGTTGGCATAACAGGAAAACTCTTGTACGAAAAGATTTATATCGACGAAGCTTCAGGTTTCGGAATGGATTTCGGTGCTAATTATCTTTATGATAATTTCTCTTTCGCCGCAGTACTGTCGAACGTAGGCTCTATGAATGCCCTGAAAAATTCCGAGACAAAAATGCCGACGTCGCTCAGGTTCGGTGCAAGCTATATTTACAAAAAGAATAACCTAAGTTTAACAGGCGCTGTTGACGGCTATAAAGTTCTCGACGGCGGTAATTTCCACGGACATTTCGGTGCCGAAGGCGGGTACAAGGATTTTGTATTCCTCAGGGCTGGTTATATGTCAGGCTACGATAATAAAGGTTTCACAGCAGGTGTCGGTTTCAAATATAAATCTTTATATCTCGATTATGCATTCCAGCCTTATTCAACAGGATTCGGTTCCGGAAACTCCCTCTCTCTGGGATATAATTTTTAACCTTAAATATATTGAGTTGTGTCTTTCGTGAAGAATAAGACTAAATGACGAGTATCTTAAAATATTTTAACGGGGAAAAGAATATGAAGAATATATATCTTTTCCTCTTTGTTTTTATTAGTGATTTAAAACCATTATTAATTCTATGAAAGAAAATCGTTGGGAACTTGCACAGGAATACGAGAAAGAATGGTGGGATAGCAGGAGAGAAGCATTATCACTGGATTTCTACAAACACTTTGCTGAAGACCTGAACTTAATTTTAAATGGAATTCTGGAAATTAAAAAAGATACATTTATTCTTGAGGTAGGAAGTGGAGCGGCGGGAACCATAACATATATAGATTCTGATAATAAATATGCAATAGATCCGCTTGAGTACTTTTATTCTACTGTTAAAGAATTCACAAAAGACAGGGATTCAAGGGTGAAGTATTATTCTGCAAAAGGCGAAGAACTTCCTTTTGGAGATAACATGTTTGATCTAATTATAATGGATAATGTATTAGACCATTGCTCAGACCCTGGAAAAGTAATTGATGAAATTAATCGTGTTTTAAAACCCGGCGGAATTGTTTTTTTCAGACAGAGCACATATCACTTCTGGGGAGTATTCATACGGCGTGTTATGGAATTAGTTGTTGTTGACAGAGGTCATCCTTTTACTTTTTCCAAAAATTATCTCGAGAAATTGTTTGTTAAATATGATTTTAAAACACTTAAATTTTCGAGAAGTGGTTATTTTAAAACTTGGAAAAAAGAGTTTTTCGCATTTAAGAAAAAAGAACTTGCAAAAGCTTTTCTTCTTGCAACACGTGATAAAACTTTATACATTCTAAAAAAAATAATTGTATGATATTTCTTAATCTCAGACGATTGCGGATGCTTTTAAAGAATATTGATGGTGATTGTAAATTGAATTTATTCCGTAAAGAATAAGAATAAATGACGAGTATCTTAAAATATTTTGACGGGGAAAAGAATATGAAGAATGTATATCTTTTCCTCGTCATTTTTTTGGTGCTTATAAAATTGCACTCAATTGTAACAACTGATATCCAGCCCTGGGATGAAGGCATGTATGCGACTCGTGTACTTTCTGTTCAGGAATCTGGCGATATAGTCGATCAGAGCCAGCATTCAGTCGGTAAATTTTATTCAGGTTCGCATCCCCCTTTATTGATTTGGATTGGTTATGCAGTTACTTCGGTATTCGGAATGAATAACATAACCCTCAAAGGAATTATATTCCTGTTCAGTCTTGCTTCACTTTGGCTTATCATTAAAATCGGCAATAATGTTTATTCTCCTCGGGCTGGTATTATGGCCGCTGTCATTTTCTGCAGTAACTTAATTTTTAATATTTTTGCTAAACGCTTTCAGTTTGATATTCCTTACACATTCCTGATTCTTTTATCGTTCTGGTTCTTCCTGAAATTTCTCGATACGGGTGAAAGCAAATATAACTATTACAGCGGTATCGTTTTCGGACTTTGTCTCATGATAAAAATTCTCGTGGGCTTCTTTATTCCTATGGCAATATTTTTATGGTTTATTTTATCTAAAGATAAAACGAAGTATTCCATTAAACATCTGGTAACATTAACTGCTATAGGTGTAGCCATTGCTGCCCCCTGGCATGCTTATATGTTTTTAAAATACGGCTGGGAGTTCTTTAATTATTTCTTTTTCTATCATATCTACGAACGGGCGTTGCTCGGCGTTGAGCATAATACAAAGGGTTCCGGATATGTTTACTATATTAATTACTTGTTTACAATTCTTCCGTTTGGTGCCGTAATTCTTTTTGGTGCTTACAGAAAACTGATATCCTTTCGAAAACTTCCCGGTAAGGAATTATTTGTGTTCATCTGGTTTCTTATAGGTTTTGTAATCATTACATTTTTTAAAACCAAACTCGAGGTTTATATTCTGCTTATTCTTACTCCCGGTGTGTTTATAGCAGGAAACTATCTTGAAGTTATAGATAGTCTTGGAATAAGGGAAAAAGTAATCCTTCTTTTAGTTACTGCTTTCAATATTTTCTGGGCTGCTGTGAATTATTTCAGGATTGAACTTTCATTCCAACTTAATTCAAGTACTTTACCTGTTTTCGTAGTTGTTTCAGTTGTCTGGTTTATATTCTCTGCAATTTTAATATACATCTATATAAAAAGAAGTTATTCTATATCAGCATTCTTTTATGCTTTTATTTTGGCGTTCCTTTTCTTCATAAATATTCTATATGCAGTTAAGATTCCGTTCTGGGAAAACTCCTTTAAGATTACCGACGTAAAAACGACGATTGAAAAAAGCGGGTATAAGAAACTCGTCTATGTTGCATCAAACTACAGGCATAATCCGCAGTTCAGCTTTTATTTTAATGGATTGGATTTGGGCTGGACAAATACGAAATATGATTTTACATTTGTTGATTCGAAGAATGGTTTCGACAGCATAAAATCAGTTCTCAGAAATGTGGGTAACGATGTCAACGTAATCGTAGAAAAAGACTATATTAACAGAAGCAATTATTTCGATTCAAAACTGGTAATAGATGATAGTTATAAATTAATTCTTAAATCTTCAGGTTATGAACTTTACAGGAAATAGCATTGGATATTATTAAAGTAAATATAAACAGCTCAACGGAATGGAAGGATTTTCTTTCTTCAAACTACAATATGTTCTATGACGGAAAGTTTCTTGAGTATAACGACGAGTTTGATAAAGGTATAAAATGGCATCACCTTATATTTAAGGATAAAAATAAAACCCTTGCTATCCTGAATGGAAACGAAAGACTTGAAAAAGAAAGTAAGGTCTATGTATCCTGCGATGGTGTTAGCTTTGGCGGGTTTATGTGGACAGATAAAATTAAGATTAATGACATGAATAATGTCATTAAACTTTTCAAGAATTATCTTATTGACAATAATTTTACCAAGTGTATAATAAGGAATCCTCCATTCCTCTATCGTTCTCACGCAAACGAGGAATATGAGTATGTCCTGCTTACTGAGGGTTTCAGCGTTAATAAATATGCTATCACAAACATAATCGACCTCAGTTCGTTTGAGTTCGAAAAGTTAAAGAACTC
>JBHELA010000322.1:0-4266 GCA_041859005.1 Ignavibacteria bacterium | reverse complement strand
CAGCACTGACGATTATCATCAGTATATAAGAAACACTCAGGAACTTCAGGAACTTTGCCTGATAACTGCAATCGAAGCGCAGCGTAAAGCAAAACCATACTGCATGGGAACACTTTTTTGGCAGTTCAACGATTGCAATCCCGTTGTCTCATGGTCAGTAGTTGACTATTACGGCACTCCCAAGCCGTCACTAAATATAGTAAAAGAACTATATGCTGAAACAATTATTATACCGAAAGAAGAAAACGGAAAGTTAAATCTGTACATAGTCTCCGATAAACAATCAGAACAAAAAGCTTCGCTTCTTATACTTGGTTCTGACGAAGATATCCTCGACTCCGTTGAAGTGACAATCCCCTCAAACTCATCCGCAAAATACTATGAGTATGATATCGCTAATTCCTACTACCGCGACATTGACTTCATCCTCGTATTCAAAGACGGTACAGAAATTTCCACCACCAAAACCCCAAAATATTAGTTGAATATTCTAATATCTTTTTCTCTATCAGTGCTCATCATAATGAATCAGTGGATTCAGTGTGCCATTCTTTTCTCTTTCTATTAACAAATAACTACGAACTATCGCTATAATCTTTATTCTCTCTCCATGTCTAGGCACTCATAAACTTCTTTGATACTCTCATTACTTTCAGCAAGTACAAAAAGCTTATCTCCGGCTTCAATAACTGTGGAACCGCCAGGGGAAAAAAACTTGCTGTTTCTTCTTATAAATGAAATTAGTGCAGTTTTAGGAAATCCTATTTCAACTATTTCTTTTCCCACAATGGATGAATTTGCCGGAATTATTATCTCATGCAGATAGGACTTTATACTTTCAAACCTTTCCATATCAACTATCGTACGCGGCTTCACCGATTCAGGAAGTATCAGATGCAGCCATTTACCTATTACGTGAAGTGTCGTTCCCTGTACAAGCACTGACGAGATTGAAATAAAAAACACGATGTTAAAAAACAGCCCTGCTTTATCTACTCCTGCAATAAGCGGATATGTCGCAAACACAATAGGTACGGCACCTCTCAGCCCGACCCATGAAATATACAACTTAATTCTCGTGCTTAAGCGAAATGGTATCATAGTAATAAATACGCTCAATGGTCTTGCGAACAGAATCAGAACAGCTGAAATAATAAGCCCTGTTCCTAAAACAGGTACTATGCGGCTTGGGAAAACAAGAAGTCCCAGCGTTACGAAAAGAACAATCTGCATCAGCCAAGCAAAGCCGTCAAACGTCTTGAGTATTTTCTTCTTGTGAATAAGTTCCTGATTACCCAGATAAACAGCCGAAAGATAAACTGCGAGGAATCCGTTACCCCCGATGTAGTCAGTAGCCGCAAAAATAAAAAACATCAACGCAATCGCAAGCACTGTGTATAGCCCTTCGTAATCAAGTTTTATTTTATTTATTATCTGCTTGCTCAGATAGCCCAGCCCAAGCCCCATAGCCGTTCCGAGCACAAGCTGTTGTATAAACATCGGTATGGAACTGAGTAGTGTCGTCTCCGGATTCATAACAAGTCCTGTAAAGACAATAGTAAGTACATACGCCATCGGGTCGTTGCTTCCGCTTTCAAGCTCGAGCAAAGGTCGCAGGTTATGCTTTAACGCAAGACTTTTTGAACGCAGTATTGAAAACACCGCGGCGGAGTCTGTTGATGAAACTATCGAGCCGAGAAGCAGTCCTTCATAAATCGTGAACCCAAGAAAATACCAGACGAACAAACCTACAACAAACGCTGTAATCAGTACACCCAGAGTCGAAAGCACAATCCCTTTTCGCAATACAGGTTTAATAGCATTAAGGTCTGTTTCAAAGCAGCCCGAAAAAAGTATAAAGTTTAATGCTATAATACCTACAAACTGTGCTGTCTTTGGACTGTCAAAATAAATACCGACTATTCCTTCCGAGCCTGCGAGCATTCCTATCGCAAGGAAGAAAATGAGCACGGGAACTCCGAACTTGTAAGAAGTTTTTCCCGCAAGAACGGAAATAAACATGAGGATTGAGCCTACGAGTAAAATATTTTCTGTTGTTATATTCACCTAATAATCTGCTATCTGAAAAGTTAATTGAGAAAAATAAATTAATCTACAATATTAATAGAACTTGCACACTGATTCACACTGAAAGAATATGATTCACACTGATAAAGCATTTAATTTAATCTTTTCTTATTTCCTAAAATCATTTACCTTAATACCGTATCATGTAGGAAATTTATTTTTTTTAATAATTCATATTTTCTCTGTGCGCTCAGTGATTATCTCTGTGTGCTCTGTGAACCAATTCCAATAAATGCTTTTCTTTAATGTTTTGCTTTTATCAACAACATTATAATTATCTCTGTTACTTCTGTTCCCTCTGTGGTAAAAGTTCTTTTATTACTTGCTGTGTATATCATAATCAATCAGTTCTTTGTTGTGCTCTCTTCATTCTGTTTATCAATATATTTTTAATATACAAAACATAAAATCTTTTTACTATTTATTTACATTTTTTGTTCAGTATTCTATTTGTAAATTTGCACAAATATCTAAACATGGTACTCACTGAAAATAAACTTAAAAATTTAATAATAGTAGGAGACAGGGTTTTAATAAAACTCATTTCTCTTTCGGATAAAACTAAAACCGGTCTGTACCTCCCTCCCGGAGTGCAGGAAAAGGAAATCGTTCAGACAGGATACATTATGAAAGTTGGTCCCGGATATCCACTTGCACAGCAGACAGACGACCTCGACGAAACATGGAAACAGACTGAAGAAAAAGTAAAGTACATACCGCTTCAGGTAAAAGAAGGCGACCTTGCAATCTTTCTTCAGAAAAGCTCCATAGAAGTAGTTTACAGGGATGAAAAGTACTATATCGTTCCGCAAAGCCAGATACTCATGGTGGAGCGCGAAGAGTTTTGACTAAAAATTGAGTTATAATTTTGTTTAATTAATCTTATATTTAGCAAATTACAATAAATGAGTTTCGAAACGATTATATTTCTGGTGTTTGGTGCGGCGGCTGTTGTTACCGCACTGTTTATGGTTACACGAAAAAATCCTATCATCAGCGCTATATTTTTAGTATTGAATTTCTTCACGGTTGCGGTTATATACCTGCTCCTTAAAGCTCAGTTCATTGCTATCATTCAGGTGCTTGTGTATATGGGAGCCATTATGGTGCTGTTCCTTTTTGTCATCATGCTTTTAAATGTCGGAGAAGAAGTAAAGTCAACCGAGCAGCTCTCAATTAAGAAGATTACATCAATACTTATTTCCATACTGTTGTTGTGCCTTCTCGGGGTGTCATTTTATTTCGGATTCCAGGGAAAGCAGATGAGCGACGCGGCTGAACAGATTGGCACCGCAGAAAGTCTTGGCAAAGTTTTATTTACAACATATTCGTTCCACGTTCTTGCAGCGGGAATGCTGCTCCTTGCCGCAGTGGTGGGTGCAGTCGTTCTTGCCAAGAAAAAATTTGAGTGAATAATTTTTTAATTTAAACTTTTTAACCATGAAAAAACTATCACTATTTGTTACGGCTTTATTATTGTCCTCAATCCTTTATTCATGCGGCTCTATGACCTACATCACCGATACATGGAAATCTAAGGGATTCACAGGGAAAAAATTCAGCAAGCTCGCCGTGCTTGCAGTTACAAAAGATAACATCGTGGCGAGAAGATCCATAGAAGATGCCATGACGAGAGAACTTAAAGCGTCGGGAATTAACGCCGTCACTACTTACGATATTTTCCCCTACGACTCATTCGATAAAGATAAAGACGGAAAAGTTGACGATAAAACAGCAGCTGAAAAAATGATTGTGGATAAGATGAAAGAAAACAACATTGACGGCATCATGATTATGAAGGTCAAAGACACAAAGTCTGAGCAGAAATACGTGCCCGGAACTCCAACCTACATGCCTTCATATTATTATGCACCTTACTACAGCTATTATTTCATGAGCTATAACACTCTTTACACACCGGGATACTATGTAACCGATACGCAAGTTTACATTGAAACAAGCATCTACGATAACGACAACGGCGAAGTTGACTACTCCATGGTCTCAGAAACAGTCAACCCTACTTCAATCGGTGACTTCACAAAGTCATTCGTGAAGGCAACTGTAGAACAGCTTATGAACAATAAAGTATTACTGAAATAGTTAATAGTTATCAGTTACGCGTTCTTTGCGTCCGCTGCGGCGGATTAGCTGATGGATTTTAGTTGTTCGGTGTAA
>JBHELA010000317.1:0-5927 GCA_041859005.1 Ignavibacteria bacterium | reverse complement strand
CTTTGGATTATATAGATATTCAATAAATGGTTTTCACCAGATAAATTCTTTGGGAGGAGTGAACGATCTGAAATATGATAAGTATTCTAACCTCTGGATTGCGTATTTTAATGGAGTAGTTATTTATAATCCTTACGGAATAGTAAGTATAAAGAATGAAAATGAAATAATACCTGATAGATATGATGTAGTACAAAATTATCCAAATCCTTTCAATATCGAAACAAAAATAAAATTCACAATTTCTAAAAGCGCAACTGTTACATTAAATATTTACGATATGAACGGCAGATTTATAAAGGAATTGACAAATGCAAGATACAATAAAGGAAGTTATGAATTTAAATTTAATGGAAGTTATTTAGCCAGTGGTGTGTATTTTGCAGTGCTGACAACAGATAAAGGTATAAGGTCACATAAAATTGTTTTATTAAAATAGGAGAATTATAAAAGTTGTAATAATAATAATGTTGTTATGCAACCAATCTTTTATAGGGAAATAAATTTCTATGCTCTTAGCGGCGAATAGCCCTTGTGAATGAAAATCTTAATGCAGGGTCTTATAGTGTCGAATTCAACGGAGACGGATTATCAAGCGGAGTGTATTTCTACAAAATAGAAGTCCGCAGCAGCACATCTTCAACAGGAAAATTTACGGATGTGAAGCGTATGGTACTTCTTAAATGAAAACCCGCCGTTGCATATGCGGTTTTTAATCTCATGGCACATTATTTATGACTTAAATCGTTCTTTAAAATAATAAATTAATTTACTTGACATTTATAAAAAATTATTGTAGATTGCATTATACAAGAAAGAGTACAATTAATCTTGTAGAAAGTCGTAGTATTTGATTGTAATCACAGTTTTATGTTAAGTACTCTCTAAAACTACGAGATTTTTAAGACCCACTCAAAGTCCACTTCAGACCCACTTAAATTCCACTTGATATTCACAGAATAATCGATTAACTTGCGATGAATCGTCGATGAACGTACGTTACTTCATCCATCGGTGCATTGAAATTAGTCCATTTTCAAACTAAAATTATACTCTTATGGCAGAAATGAAAGGTGGTCTTCTCGGAAAACCCTCAGGCAAGGTAGGGAATATGGTTTATAGGATTAAAAATAAGAAGGTTCTTGCCTATCAGCTTAATGAAACGTACAATAAATCTTTCTCAGATAAAGCTCTGGAAAATGAAAGTCTTTTCACGAAGGTCTCTGCTTTTGCAAACTTTCTGAATAAATCCCCGTTGCTTAAACAACTGTGGATTCTGTCAAAAAGACCCGGCATATATTCGAACCTTAAAATCTATAAATACAATCATAAAAATATAAAACTCTGGGGTATAAGCTCTGAGGCTCGGATTCTACCCGCAAATTTCACTTATAAAAATAAAAATGTAAGTCTCGATAAGAATAAAATCACTCTCGAATTTCATCAGCCCGAAATCAATAAATTATATAAAAATCAGACTCACGATTTTGAGCCGCCCTATACTTTTATAGCTGTTATTTATGCTATTGACCCTGTAAACCCTGAGTCAGAGCAGAAAAAGGCAGCCATCTATCTCGATGAGAAAGTAGAGGATTTTAAAATCTCTGCTTTGGGTACATCACGCTTTACGTTCGATACTCCGGAAAATTCATTCCCGTTCCTCAATGATTTTAAAACAATTCTTGTGTTCCCGGCTATAGTTTCACATGAAGCCGCAACTGGATGGCATAAATGGGCAGAATGCGGCGGCATTTACATTAAAGGCTCCATCCCCAAGAAAAGTTTATTCAAACCGGAGCCTCCGCCCGTAAAGCCAAACAAAACATTCATCATTGATTATTAATATATTTTATTACTTTGTCATCCCCGCGCGCATTTGGCGGGGATCTAATCACTATTTATTTATAATATTACCCCTGGAACTTGTTTCCCAAAGTACTTAAGAAATGGATTGTAAAAAGTGCATATTTTTATTATCTTTGCAGTTGTAACAATGATCTATTAATCTTGGATTTATGGGGTTTTAAGTGTTTAAAAATATGTTTTTTAGATACTTAGAACTTTTTGTATAATTATTAAATCAGTTAATTTATGAATATTCCCGAAAGTTTGAAGTTTACGAAAGAGCACGAGTATGTTAAAGTTGAAGGTAATGTGGCTGCAGTAGGCGTTACGGATTATGCACAGGGTGAACTTGGCGATATTATTTTTGTTGATTTTACAAAGTCAGTAGGCGATACCGTTGCTATTAACGATGTTGTCTGCTCTATCGAAGCTGTTAAGACTGTTTCTGAAGTCTTCAGCCCGCTTTCAGGTAAAATCACTGAAGTAAATTCAGGTATCAACGATGCTGCTTCGTCTGTCAATTCTGACCCTTACGGTGCTGGCTGGTTGTTTAAGATTGAAGTTGCAAATGCTGCCGAGCTCGATGGACTCATGGATGCAGCAGCTTATAAAGTACTTTTAGGTTAATAATAATTTAAATCATTATTTAATTCCTGAATAGATTTTTGCGAATCAGGTCGTATCCTGCTTTGCAATTTTGTTATTTATTCTTAATGAATTGTATAAGAAAATTATGGAGGCTGATATGATGAAAATTATTGTTTCTAATCTTGCTGAAGGTGAACATAAGTATGAGTTTGAGGAAACTGCCGAATACCTGGAACTCGTTGATTTAAAGGCTAAGGACGGTATAAATGTTTATGTAACGCTGGATAAATCTGACATGCAGATTCATGCCATTATTAAGGTAAGTGCTGTTCTGATTTTTCCTTGCGATAGATGCACGGATGATTTCGAGTTTGCTCTTGATACTGAATTCGATGTTGTGTTCAAGTATTCAAAGAACGACGTAGAACTTAAATCAACCGATAACGATAATATATTTTTTATTTCTCCGGAAACGAATAATATAGACCTGAAAAACGTGGTAAGGGAAAATATCTTAATTTCTCTTCCCATGAGACATGTTCCGGAAGAGACTGACGGTATCTGTTCTTTTTGTAAGAAAGATATAAATGAAATACTTAGAATTGAAACAAAACAGGAATTAAATCCTGTCTGGAATAAATTATTAAACAAGAATTAATTAAATAAGTAAAAATGCCAAATCCAAAAAGAAGACATTCGAAAACAAGAGGAAGAAAACGCAGAACTCATTACAAGGCAGCTGCTCCTACTTTAGTAGCCTGTTCAAACTGTAATGAAATGAAACCAAGCCATCAGATTTGTCCTGCTTGCGGTTTCTACGACGGCAAAAGTATTGTGCTTCCTAAGAAATAAATTTAATGACACAGGAGAGCTCTAAAATTATTCGTATAGCAGTCGATGCTATGGGAGGTGATTTTACTCCTGATAATCCTGTTCTGGGTGCTGCTGAAGCCGCTGCCGAGAACAGTAATATAGATGTTATACTCGTTGGTCCTGAAGATAGGATTAAAGATGTTCTCAAAAAGAAAAATGTAAATTTGAGCAATCTTAAGATTGTTCATACTGATGAATATGTTACGATGGATGATCTGCCCGCTGAAGTTTTCAAGGCTAAGCCGAATTCCTCTCTGAATGTTGCTTTAAAAATGCAGAGGGAGAAAGAGGCAGATGCTCTTGTTAGTGCAGGTAATACGGGTGCAGTTCTTTCACATTCAACTTTACGGCTCGGAAGGATACAGGGAATCGGCAGAGCAACAATTGGTGCTGAACTTCCATCAATGAACGGCTCTACGCTCGTGTTTGATGTAGGTGCAACAGTCGATTGCAGACCTGACCATCTCGTTGAGTACGCAATCATGGGTTCTATTTTTGCAAAGTATATTTACAAAAAGGATAATCCTAAAATCGGATTGCTGAGCGTCGGCGAAGAAAAAAGCAAAGGAAATGAAGTATCCCTCGCTGCTTATGAGATGCTTGAAAAGGCACCAATAAACTTTGTTGGAAATGCAGAAGGCAGTGATATACTAAAGGGAACTGTTGATGTTGCTATCTGCGACGGCTATACCGGAAATATTTTGCTTAAGCTTGCGGAAAGCGTTCTCGAACTTTTAAGGTTTAAGTTTAGAGAATATGCTGATAAAGGATTCTTTCAGAAATTATGGATGGGTATGATGTATAGTACAATTAAAGGCATTTTTAAAAAGTTTGATTATGAAGAGCAAGGCGGTACACCGCTGCTGGGAGTTAACGGAGTCTCAATTATCGGACATGGAAAATCAACTCCTTATGCAATAAAGAAAATGATTTTCAGGGCTGAACAGGTTGCGCGTCTTGAGATTAATAAGAAAATTGAAGAAGCAATTAAAGAAAATAAATTAATAAATAAATAATAAAAAATGGCAAAAGTACAATCGTTTGCGGACAAAGCGGCGAAACTTGCAAGGAAGCAAGAACTCACCGTTATCGATCCTGATACGAATCAGGAAACAAGAATTATTAACGTAAGACTTGTTGAAGCAGTTAAAACCGAAAAAGGTTCAGTAAAATTTCTGGATAGAAACATGAAAGTTTATGAATCGTCTTATAAACCTTATAAAGGATAGGAGCAAAAATGGCAAGAGTATGTAAAATAACTGGAAAAAAACCTATGACCGGTAATAATGTTTCTCATGCAAACAACAGAACTAAAAGAAGACAATTACCGAATCTGCAGAAGAAAAGAATCTGGCTTGAAGAAGAAAAACGCTACGTTACCATGAAAATCTCTACCGAAGCTATTAAAACACTCGATAAAAAGGGATTAAAAGCGTTGCTGAGTAAATAAGTATCCTGATGTCTAAATCTGTCAGTGTTATTATTCCTGCACTCAACGAAGAGAAACTGATAGAGCAGACCATAAGGCAGTTCAGCGATGCTGTAAAAGAGAAGTACGATGTTGAGGTTATTGTAAGCGATGGCGGAAGCACGGATAAAACTCTTTCAATTATTGAAGGCAAGGTTGATAAGGTTGTAAAACACGATAAAGATTCCAAACAGAACATTTCCGAAGGAAGAAATATGGGCTTTAAATCTTCTTCGGGTAATGTTCTGATTTTTTTTAACGCTGATACTTATGTTAATGATATTGATTTGTTCTTTGAAAAGATTCTCGAATATCTTAAAGATGAAAAAGTGAACGCGCTTGCTTTTCCTGTGAAGGTTTTTCCTCAAGAAGAGAAACTGCAGGATAAACTGTTTCATTTTATTTACAACAACTATGTTCGATTGCTTAATTTTGCTTTTATGGGCATGGGAAGAGGTGAGTGTCATATAGTAAAAAGAAAAGCATTTGAGTCTGTTAAAGGGTATAACGAATCACTCGGAGCAGGTGAGGATTTTGAACTCTATACGAAACTTCATAAGATAGGGAAAATCCGTTTCTGCAAAGACTTGTTGGTTTACGAATCGCCAAGGCGTTACAGAAAGTTTGGTTATTTGTATGTTCTTTTCGACTGGGCAAAGAATTCAATATGGATTACGCTTTTTAAGAAGTCTGTTTCCAAAGAATGGAAACCTATTAGATAATTATGAAGTTTTTTAATGTTCTTTCACATAGCAGCGAACCTGGTGTTAAAGCCAGAACAGGATTGATTACAACGGATAACTCTGTAATCGAAACTCCTGTCTTTATGCCCGTCGGTACAGTCGCTACAGTTAAGGCAGTAAAGAATTATGAACTAGAAGAGCTTGATGCACGTATAATTCTCGGAAACACTTATCATCTTTATCTGCGTCCGGGTAATGTTATAATGCATGAAGCAGGAGGGCTTCACAAATTCATGAACTGGAAAAGAAGCTTACTCACCGATAGCGGTGGTTTCCAGGTTTTTAGTCTGTCTTCTCTGAAAAAGGTTGATGATGGCGGTGTTAAGTTTAGTTCGCATATTGATGGCTCTAAGCATTACTTTTCACCTGAAAGTGTAATTAAAACGCAGAGGATAATCGGCTCGGATATT
>JBHELA010000087.1:0-11490 GCA_041859005.1 Ignavibacteria bacterium | reverse complement strand
CCGTTAGTTGTTCTTCGCATATAATTTGAACCATCTTGTGTAAACCCTAAATTCTTATCAAACATATATATATGGTCAGGATTGCCGCTTGTGCCGTTTGTCCAGATTCTTGTCCAGTTTATTCCACCGTTCGTAGAACGATATACCCCACCCATTAATGGGTCATAATCAGCAAGTAGAACAGTATCGGGATTTATAACAGCCATATCATCACCACCCCAAGGTGTAGTAAGTATGCTCCAATTTAAACCACCATTTGTACTCTTAATAAAATCAAAATAATTTGTTGATGCATAGCTTATACTATCGGTAGCAAATTGAATCTTAGTAAAACCAGAGGTTGACGATGGAGGTATATAAGTAAATATTATATTCCAGTTATCACCACCATTTGTAGTCTTTAAAATGTATGCTTGAACTGATGAGTTAGTTGTTGTTACCGCAAACCCCGTAAGACTATCAAGAAAAGTATTGTCCTTAATAGTGTTTCCATTCAAGTTCGGAAACCACTGCTGATACCAGCCCGACGTGTTTCTATCCTGAAATCCTGCGGACGAAAAGAAAAGAATAAATACAAGCAATATTAATCCATCAAGGATGCGGGAAAGAGTTTTTTGATGTTTCATAATCAATTGAATAAATTAATCAATATTCTTATTAGAAATAAAATATACAATATTCTTATTAATTAAAATCATATTAATATTGATTACTTCCGGAATAAAGGGCGCACAGACAGGAGTTGATTGTTTATGATAAGACAAAGGAGTGCGGTCGAAGGAATGAATAATAATATCCGTATTAAAACTTAACTGATAAAACAGGGTTACATGACAATATTTAGTTTAAGGATGCGCTTGAAAGGATATAAATAAAAAAGCTGCCTCAAAAGAATTTGAGGCAGCTAAAGATTTTAAAATCGATGTTTTTACTTTATTACGACCATGCGTTTGATATCGGAGAAGTAACCCGACTGCATTCTGTAGAAATAGACGCCTGAGCTCAGCAATGAAGCATTGAAATCTACTTCGTACGTTCCTGCACTCTTCTGCTCGTTAACCAGAACAGCTACTTCCTTACCAAGAAGGTCATAGACTTTTATGCTGACCATCTCGTTTTTAGGAACTGCAAACTGAATCCTTGTAACGGGATTGAACGGATTCGGGTAGTTCTGGGACAAGCTGAATACTTTCGGTACTTCGGTTGATATTGTCTGAATACCGACAGTTGCATATTTCACCTTTGCCTGAGTATTCTTTATAATAAGGTCAGCAACTGAGCTTGCGTTTAAAATGGCAAAGCCGACAGTCTCAACCTGATTCGGTGCAAGATTGAAAGGACCAACTCCGAGTACGAATCCATTTCCGCCCGGTCCGAGTGAATCATTCGAAACGCCATTACTTAAAGCATCCCATTTTTCCTGAGTTGTAAAACCATTTAACAGCTCTGATGAAGAATAAATCTTAAAATTCAATGCCTGATTTGTCATGATACCGACGCCAAGGTATCTGTCGGCAACTGTTGTGTTGTAAGTGTAAGCAAGATTGTTTGCATTGAGTAATCTCGAAATGTTTCCGGTATTGGTTATTCCGTTAGGAGTTATCCATGTGTACAAACCGGCATATACGTTATTCAGAGCGGCACCGCTTGTGTTCTTAATATTATAGCTAAGCAGAATGTAATCAGCATCGGGTGTTGTATTGAATGCGTATGAATACGCTTCAATTTCCACGCCTATCTTATTCGAGCCCGCACCGTCGTCATTGAACTTACCTGAACCATCCTGTGCTGAATGCAAACCCGGTGTGTTTATTGTGTAAGCTTTTAAACCAACAAAATCTGTATCAGAAACATTTGCAGGTGTAATACCGCGCCTTACAACGTCGGATACTTTTGTATTGCTGACACCAATCATAAGACCGCCTTCGAAGATGTTATTTAAAGTACTTGTACCGAGCTGCAAACCTGTACCGTATGACTGAGCTTTCTTACCCACGTTACCATCTTTTGTGAGGCAGAGCTTCAAGTTATTTACGGTATGCACTGCAAAACCGTTTCTGAATCTTAAGGTAAACGTATTTGCGTTATCATCGGTGTAGCAAGACGAAGAACTTTTCACCTTGAAAACTATATCCTTATCAAAAGGACAAGAAGCAAGAGCTTTTATCCTGAACGTATTTGTATATTCAGTGCTGAAGTTACCGTAGGCAGGAATGCTGCCGATATAGACCGAATCCTGAACTATTTCGACATCGGTGCTTGTTGTAGAAAGCCTGATAGATGCGTTAGTACCTGCGAAGTGAGTATTCTTTAAATCTACCTTAACAGCAATAACTTCATTTACGTCATATACTTTATCATTATTGCCATAAAGAGAATCATTCGCCAAGAATGTAACCAGCCTTGCGATAGGAAAATCAGTTAAGCACTTAAATGCATTTATTCTGCCTGTGCCTAAAAGTCCTACGTATGAAGGATTGAGGTTATAAATACTGTCAACACCGAGTTTCAATCTGTCAACAATCTGCTGAGGAGTCCATGAAGGATATTTTCCCTTGATTAAAGATACAGTACCCGCAGTAATCGGAGAAGACATTGAAGTACCATCATAACTTGCATAAGTATTATCGAACAAAGTGCTTAGAATACCCTGACCCGGTGCAATAACATCGACTGTAGTATGGAAATTCGAGAAAACCGTTTTTACATCACCTGAAGTTGAAGCTGCGACTGAAACGACATTATCGTAGGAAGCGGGATACCTTGCCCAGTTCTGACCGATACCGTTTGCATCGCCATTACCCGCTGATGCGCAGATAATTGTACCGTTTGCCCAGGCATTGTTTACAACAAGCTGAGTATAAGATGAAGGTGTAGAGCCGCTGAAACTGCAATTAATAACATTTACATTATTTTGATACATATAAACAATTCCTGCGTCAGAATTATAAATTGAAGTTGAAGCAAAATCAGGAGCATGTTTAGAAATTCTTATTTTTGTTTTGAAACCGATTCCTGCTCCGTGCACACCGTTATCAGCTACCTGTGAAGCACAGCCTGAAACGTGAGAACCATGATCGCTTGCACCCGGCTGAATCTGTGGGTCATTATCGTTGTAATAAAAATCCCATCCTTTAAAATCATCAACATAACCGTTAGCATCATCATCAATACCATTAACAGGGTCGGCATAATTATATTTAATGTTAGCCGCGAGGTCAGGATGGTCAAGGTCGCTACCTGAATCAACAATACCGATAACGATAGATGTATCGCCTTTAAGAATATCCCAAGCCTGATAAGAACTTATTTTAGCGATATGCCATTGCGAGCCTATCTGCGGGTCGTTCGGAAGATAGTCGGATTTATAAACGTAACTTGGTTCAGCCCAATCAATCAGGTCTTTATTGTTGTTAATAAGGATTGATGCAGCTTCATAAGGGTCAACCGAAGAAGAATATTTAATCTGGAATACTTTTTCGAGTTCTTCATCTCCTATTTTCCTTTTTGAAAGGTCTGATTTCATAGGATGCATCTGTTTTACATTATCAACTCCTAAATCATCAAACACCTTGTCAACACCAGATATACCCGTTGTTTTCAGAGTAAAGCCGTTAAGCTGACTTTTAAACTTTACGTTAATAACGCCGACCTGATACATTAAATCATTATCTCTCGTTATAATTTTTCCGTCATTAGAATAGTTACCGCTATCGTTGAATGCGAAGAAAGAAAACGAGACTGCGAGGAGAGTTAAAATACTCATAGATATTTTAACTTTAATGTGTAATTTTTTCATAAGCTATATATTAAAATTTATATTGGAATTTACTTTGTTAAGTTATTAAGACAACAAATGAATATCTAAATAACCTGTTAAATTATGAATACTGAAAAGAAAAGACAATGATAAACATAGGCATCAATAAATTGTAAATAAACAACAGAACAAAGAAATTTAACTGAACAGTACAATTGACTTTAATATTCTGGCATAAATAGCAACTTTATACAGTGAACACAAATGACGGATACATACTTTTAGAAAAAAAGCTGTATTTAAAGGATACGATAACTGTTGCGAAGGAACTGCTTGGATGCGTTATTACGAAGGAAATGCCCAAATATACACTGAGAGCAAGAATAGTCGAGACGGAAGCGTATCTTGGAAATAACGACCCTGCTTGTCATGCGTACAGAAAATTAACGAACAGAAACCGACCGATGTTTGAAGAGGGCGGAATATCGTATGTGTATTTTATTTACGGGAATTACTACTGCTTTAACGTTGTAACCGAACAGAAAGGAACGGGGGCTGCCGTGCTGGTGCGCGCTGCTGAACCTTTGGAAGGGACCGATTTTATGAGGAAGAATAGAAAATACCCCGTTAGTGATGCTGATTTAATGAACGGACCTTCAAAGTTTTGTATGGCATTCGGTATAGGTAGGTATGACAATACGCTCGATCTGACAGAAGACAGGATTAAGATTTACAGAAAGAAGAAACGTGATAAGTTCACAATTGCAGTTTCACCGAGGGTTGGGATAAAAGAGGGTGCAGACTTTCCTTACAGGTTTTTCATAAAAGACAATGCATACGTTACAAAACATAAATTAAACAAGTACATAATAACGGAGATAACAACATGAAAATAAAATTCTGCGGTGCTGCGGGGACTGTGACAGGTTCGCAGCATTTACTTGAAATAAACGGAAAGAAGATATTATTAGATTGCGGAATGTTTCAGGGCAAGCGTGAAGAATCATTTCAGATGAACAGAAAGTTCTTGTATGACCCTGCAGAGGTACATGCGGTTGTGCTTTCGCATGCACATATAGACCATGCGGGAAATCTGCCGACTCTTTCTGCAAAAGGGTTTACAGGTTTTGTTTATTCAACTCCTGCAACACGAGACTTGTGCTCGATAATGCTGCTTGACAGTGCATTCATTCAGGAGAAGGATATTGAGTATGTAAACAAGAGGCGCGAGAAGAAGAACCAGCCGCTCTTTAATCCGCTTTACACTGTCGAAGACGCAAAGCAGATAATAACACAGTTTAAGACTATATCATACAATAAGACTTTTACAATAGAAGGATTAGGGGATATGGTAAAAGTAACTTTTGTAGATGCAGGACATATACTCGGTTCAGCGTCTGTAGTTTTAGAGATTACAGAAAACGGCAGAACTTTTAAGCTTGGATTCACGGGGGATTTAGGAAGGAAAGACCTGCCAATCCTAAGAGACCCTGAATTCATGGGTGATGTTGACTATCTGATTACCGAATCGACTTACGGCGGTTTATATCATGAACCTGCGAGCAAAATAGAGCAGGGATTGCTTGATACAGTTATAGAAGCATTATCAACAAACGGAAAAATAATAGTCCCCTCTTTCAGTGTGGGCAGAACGCAGGAGCTGGTTTACGAAATATCAAAAATGAGGGCCGCTGGAAAGCTTCCGGAATTTCCTGTATATGTTGACAGTCCCCTTTCAGTAAATGCAACGGAAGTATTCAAGCTGCATCCTGAGTGTTTTGATGAGGAAACGTTCAAGCTGCTTGCATCGGGTGTTCAGGTGTTCGGGTCGGACTCGGTTGAGTACATAAGAAAAGTTGAAGACTCAAAGAAACTAAACTCCGTAAAAGGAACGGCAATGATTATCTCCGCCTCGGGAATGTGCGAAGCAGGCAGGATACTTCATCACCTTGCAAACAATGTAGGGAATGCGAAGAACACTATAATGATAATCGGTTACATGGGCGAGCATACACTCGGCAGGGAGCTGATAAAAGCATCCGATAAACCCGGTTACGTCGTCAAGATATTCGGCGAGGAGCATGTAGTAAAAGCAAGAGTTCGTATTCTTAACTCATTCAGTGCACATGCTGACAGCGGTGAACTGCTCGACTACATCAAGAAGTTCGACAGAGAAAAACTAAAGAAAGTATTTCTTGTACATGGAGAACCACTTCAGCAGAAAAATCTTTATACAATACTTAACTCAAACGGATTCAAGAATATATTTATACCCGAAAGGGGAAATGAATTTGAAATATAAAACGAAAGTGAAATGACAAAGCAGATAATTTTTGAACTAAGACCATCCTCGATACATGGAGTTGGTGTGTTTACAACCGGAAAAATAACAAAGGGAACAAAACTTCCTTTATTCGAGGAGGAAGACCATACATTCCTGCATGAATCGAATGTTATACATACTAACATACCTTCACGAGTGCTTGCTAAATACTCAATACATTTTCCTGAAGACAAGGGATACAGCACACCAAAGAACTTTAACAGGATGTCGGTGGGGTGGTTTCTGAATCATTCAGACAAACCGAATGCGGTTAACGATGAGCATTACGATTACTTTGCGCTGAAGGATATACCAAAAGGGAAAGAGATAACGATAGATTATAACAAGTTATAAATAAAACATCCTTCAGTGATTTTTCACTGAAGGATGTTTTGTAAAGATATAATCCGACCGATTTTATTTAATTAATACCATGCGCTTCGAGTCAGTGTATTTGTCCATCTGAAGCTTGTAGAAATACATACCGCTTGAGAGTTTACTTCCATCGAAAGTGACTTCATATATTCCCGGACTAAGCCTGTCATTTACGAGAACTGAGACTTCCCTGCCGAGCATATCGAAAACTCTTAATGTAACAACATTACTGTTCAGGGTGCTGAAGCCCGGTATAGTGAACTTAATCTTTGTTTCAGGATTGAACGGGTTAGGATAGTTCTGCGTCAAAACAAAGTTACCCGGTACTTCTGTGCCAATATGATTTATTCCGACGGTATAGTTTGCAACGACATCTGCCAGCTGTTTGAGCTTTGTAACTGAATTAAGGTTGCTTGTACCGCGTGCGATAAACTGAGCAACAACTATAGACTGCGAATCGCCGGGATTCATGGTAAAGTTTTCCTTTCCCATACCGAGAAGGAATCTTCTGTCGCCGGGAGTATTAACAGGATGGTATGCACCTGTATCACCGCCGCAATTCCATAAAGAACCTTTGAACTCTGTCCAGCCTGTGTTAGTCTCAGGTTCGCCGGGAAACTGAAACTTTGTTGGTCTTGGCGGAGCTAAGATTGGGTTCATCCAGTTTGAGCCGTCTTTCTTGAAGCCTTTCAAAAAGTTATATGCACCAAGAGGTTCGCCGCTTGGTGAAAATTCGCATTGTGGAGCTATGCATCCTCCGCAAAATTGATGACTCACAGTCATAGCTCTTAAAGTATCGTAAGGAGACACAGTCTTATTAACCGGAAACTTAATTATCCGCATTCCAACAGCAGGAGGATTAGCACCATAAGTTTGATATGTACCATTTCCGTCCATGTTATCAGCATTATAACCAATCCACATATTTCTTGCTGAGTCCGATGCTAAGTAATCATCATTAGCTTCGCCTAAATCAAAATCCCCCGTAAACGACATATAAACATTATTCCATGCATTACTTCCGCGGTTAATTATGTCATACTTTATATACTGCACATCGGAAACCGACGAGTCACCGTAACAATATGCAGTAATTTTAATATCTGCATTTAAAGGAAAGGTACCGCCGCCAAAATACTCTCCGGCAGAATGGCTGTATTGATAGCCGTCAGTAAGTGCCATGAATACAGTCTGAGTAGCATTTCTCATTCCGGGAATATCAGTGCAAGGATCGTAAACACCATTATTGTTGACATCGCGGTAAGGAGCACCGTAAGGAACTATAAGACCCCAGTTTGCCCAGTCAACGCTGGTAGAGCAGTTTTCGCCGGCGCTAACTTTCCAGATTCTATTAAGTTCAATAGGTGTTTTTGGAACTCCTCCGATAATCTGTCCGGGCCAGTATTCGCCCCTAAATGAGCACATAGCCTGACGAAGGTTTCCGTTTACCAAAGCAGAAATGCTAAGCCCTGAAGTAAACATTGCATATTTTCCCGAACCCTTTGGCCATTCAAAACCTGCTGAATTACCGTTTGTGGTATTCTGATTGAATATACCTGATGTTTGGAAGTAGCTGCTGATATTATTGCCGTCGAGCTTAATTCTCTTAATTGTAGAATCGTTTATCGGATTTGGAAGATTAGTTTCGAGTATAGTACCGCCGCTTCCTACAGCCAGAGCTTTTAGGTCGGGCGTTTGCAGCATTGAATAAATATTTGCAGAAGAATTTACTACCTGCGGGAACCAGTTAGTACCTCCATTTGTAGTACGGAGTATGGTTCCGTTATCGCCGCCTACAAAAATTTCGTTTGAGTTGACAGCATACACAAACCTGAGTGTGTTTGTAGTTCCGCTTGTCTGCTGAACCCATGTGCCGCCTGATTCGGTTGACTTTAAAATCATACCGCCTGAACCTACAACCATTATTTTAGAAGTATCACCGAGTGCTGTAACGCCGTATAAATTATTTGTGACTCCTGTGTTTATAGGAATGACTGTGGTTGCCGGAGGAAGAGGAAGTAAATAAACCAGCTTTAAGAAAGCGCCATTATCTCCGCAGATATAATTTCTAAACTGAGATATTGAAGAGTTATAGTAAATAGACCTCAATGAATTGGTTGTACCTGAAGGAATTTCAGTCCAGTTAACACCGTTGTTTATAGATGTAAAAATCTTGCCTCCGTCCGTACAAATTATTCTGTAAGGCGGACTGATAAATGCCGAAATAGAATTTATGTTGTTTGCTGTTGGTGATGCAACACTGCTCCATACAACTCCATTATCAGTGCTTTTAAGTATAACCCCTGAAGCTCCAACAGAATACAAAACTGAAGGACCAGACAAAGAATTAAGATTAGCAGTTACACCAGAGACGGCTACATTCCAGACTGGCTGCTGATAGAGCCGGTACAATAGTTTGCCGTCATTACCTGCAATAATATAATTAGAAGAAAAATAATATATTTGGTTCAGGTTATTTGTCACGGGACTGCTAACGGGGTTCCACTGATAATATATTAATTGCGAGTCAGCAGAAGAATAAAGACAAACAAATAATGCGAGAAAAAGAATTAACTTTTTCATGGTTTACTCCTTTTAAATGTATACATAAACGTACTTATCAATATTGAAATTATCAAGTCTTTTTTTAGGGAGATGTAGACCCATTAAGAAACAGCTATTTGTTTCTATGCTTTCATTCCAATAATACCGAGCATTCTTCCGGATTTTTCTCTGTCGCGTCTATAGGAATGGAACTTATCGCTGTCGCCAAAAGAACAGTATTTAGATACCTGAATGTTTTCCGACGGGACATGCTGTTTTAAGAGACGTGAATAAATATCTTTTTTGAGGTCAACGTAGTGTTTCCCGTCTCTTACAACTTTGTAATCATCTTCAAATAAGTCATACACATCTTTACCGACCTCAAAATTCCGGACGCTGATACCGGGACCTATATACACATAAACATTTTCGGGTTTAGTATTGAAATTATCCGTAAGAGTTGCGAGAGTAAGAGAAACTATTTTCTTGTGAGTACCTTTCCAGCCTGAATGAATGCCTGCTACCACTTTGTTTTTGGAATCATACATAAATACAGGAATGCAATCGGCGACATTAACAGCGAGGAAGAGGTTTATTCTGTCGGTATAGAGACCGTCCGAGCCGCGAAAGAAAGCTGTTTCGGAGACGTAGTTATGGATGTTTGAATGCACCTGAAACTGGAAGGTTACTTTCCTGCCGTCAATACCCAGCATATTAAAAAACTTTTGTCTGTTCTGTTTTACTGCTTGCGGGTCATCACCGATTTTGAGGCTCATGTTGAAGTCGAAAGGAGGGCGCTGAGTTTCTGCATATCTCAAACTCAAGCCGCAGACGACATTGCCGAACTGCTTAAAAATCTTTGGACTTAGTACCATGTTATTCTGAATCATAGAATTTCTTTGTTCTTAATGATTTCTTTTCGGAGGCTATCTTTTTGGAGGCAAGCCTTTCTTCTTTAGAGCCTGAGCTTGGTTTTGTTTTAACTCTTTTCTTGCGTTTGAGAAAAGCGGATGAGATTAAATCATCAAACTTTTTCAGAGTAATTGTTTTATTTAAGAACTGGGAGCGTTCGGACTGAGATGATACTTTGAGGACGCCGTTCCTGTCAACTTTGTTAAGAAGTTTAGTAAGCAGCAGAGTCTTTTCCTCGTCTGACAAAGCCATTGACCTCGGGATATCGAAATAAAGTTCGACTTTAGTAGAAACTTTATTGACATTCTGACCGCCTTTACCGCCGCTTCTTACAGCTTTGAAGACGAGCTCGTTATGTAATGAATTACTGTCCATAGAAAATACTACAGCAATATATAATTTTTACATTACAGAAAATACACTTAGAAACGAGTTGAAAAGAAAAGTATAAATATGGTTTGACAGGGTATTTTGAGAAGAACCAGCGCAAGAATAGCTGCAGGCAAAGAAACTTTGCAACAGAGACAAGTAAAAAAAAGAGCGCTCACTGATGGACCTGATTTATTAATGATTCTCACTGATAAAAAAGATTATTAACCTGTTTGAAAAATGAGATTGGGAAAGTGTTATAATTTGAGAAACTTTAGTTTTATTAAAATATTTTACGAATAGCAGCACAGGAGAACTAAAAGTCTTTGTCAATTTTACTTTTTTATGATATCAATTAATGACTTAAGCTTTTTTGTGTAAATATTCAGACTCTTATCTTTTGATTTTTTCCCATAAATTTCTTTAGTGACAGAATAGTCACCATCGCAGGGTTTCCATCCAAAATTTTTATAAACGTTCTCTTTGTCGAATTTAATTTTCTTCATTAATTAATTACTGTTTAAAAATCAGATTTATGCAACAGAGACTTAAACTATAATATCATACAATTAGTTCAAAATTCGGAAAAAAATGTTGAATTATTTTACTTGCTTTTTACGAAAGAAAATACTAAATTTGTACTAAGAAAAATAAACAACAGTATGCTGATTTATAGCAGTCATATAACTACGTTTCTAACCTTACCACCTAAAACAATCTCAAATATAAAATAGTCACGAAAATTGCGCATTGGTGGCGCACTAATGGCGCAGATTTGGCGCACTTATGACGCAATTCTTTTCTATCTACGGCGCACTTAAAGCTTATTTCCGTGCTGAAAACGACATTTCATGAAATAAAAAAATTCTATGTTAAAAACGAGAGAATAGTCCATTTCAATGAAATAACAAAGGAAAAATATAGTTTATACACTACTATATGGTTTTTAATGTAATTAACCATGGATTACAGAAAAATTATAATGTTTAAATTGAAAGGGATTTTTGTTACTTTTTGAGGAAATAACAATTGAGATATGGCAAGATTTGACAGCGGAATATTCGGATTAATGAGGGGGAAAATCGGCAACATAGTTGCTCGATTAAGATACGGAAAAGTTTATATAGCGAGAAAGCCGGGTAGATACAAAGCAAATAAGACAGAGGCGGCAAAAAGAAACAGGGCGGTATTTTCGAGAAGGCAGAGG
>JBHELA010000470.1:0-2917 GCA_041859005.1 Ignavibacteria bacterium | reverse complement strand
GATGCTCACCTTACTGTCGAGAGGCAGTGAGAAATCAATCTTTGTTGCCGGGTTGAAAGGATTCGGATAGTTCTGGCTGAGGTCGAACTTAGCCGGTAAGCCAATTTCCACTACATTAGAAAGAGCATGGTATTCAAAGTTACCGTTGAAATCAAGCTGTTTCAATCTATAATTATATTTTGATATAGGCAGATTATTGTCTGTAAATTTATATTCGGTTGTTGAGTTAGTATTGTCATTACCTTTTACAAATCCTCTTTCGAGCCATTCACTGCTGATCGCTGGAATATTTTGTCTTTCGATGTAAAAACCTGTATTATTAAACTCATTATCCGTAACCCATTTTAACGTTACAGAATTTTTTTCTACAGATGATGTAAAACTCACAAGTTGAACCGGTAAAGGAGATTCATCGGTAGTAATTTCAGGTCGCAGTCGTATATCGTAACTATAAGCAGACCAGGAAGAACCGTTATACAAAGATGATCTGTTATCAATGTTTCCGTTTTCACAGAACATATTTGTATTCGTTCCAGATGTAAAATAAACTACTATATGATAATCATTTCCGCTTGTTACTGAAACACCGCAGTTTCTCATATCGATATAATTCCATGTTTCTTTATATACTTTCGTCTGGTCAAGGCTTGAAGTAGAGCCGATTTTAGCGGAAGGAAGATTCCCTAAACCATTCGACAAGATTTCAGCATAAAAAGGGCTTGTTAATCCTGAGAGATAATCAATATGAAAAAAACCTCCTGTGATTTTTCCATCATAAGGTGCAGTGAATCTGACAGCAATTTTCTGAGTCGAAGTCAGAGAAAAATAGCTGTTATTTCCCCATTGGTCATAGCTTAAAATTGAACGTTTATTATCGTATGTCGAACTGATAGCTTTCGCAAGTGCTTTGAAGATATCAAGTTTGCCGTATCCCCAGACATAATCAGGCAGAGAGCCGCCGGTATATGAATCCGTATTTGCAGTCGAATTTACAAACGATTTTATTTCATTTGCTGTAAAATTAGGATTATACTGCATCAGTAATGCAACTGCACCCATAGTCGAAGGAGATGACATACTGGTTCCCTCCATTAGAATGTGTTTTTCTCCAGGTAATATTCTTGAAGAAGTGAATGTTCCATCTTTTGACCTGCATGAACCCAAACCTTGCCCCGGAGCGGAAATATCGGGTTTCTGTCTGCCGTCTCGTGTTGGACCTTTACTGCTAAAAGAAGAGATATTATCTGACCTGTCAGTTCCTGAATAAGAAAAATACGAACCTGAGCTTGATTCCCATCTCCATTTTGAGACATAAGAACCAACTATTAAAGAAGATTCGGCGTCATTTGCTAATGTATAATTTGAATTTCCGTTTGCTAAAACAGGAGTCGCAGAGCCCAGGCTATATGCAGCGAGCCACGTATGAAAAGACACATTACTGGCTGAAGCATTTGTAAACCTGAACGTCCAGGTGCCGTTTTTAGGAGGTTTTAAAGCATCGTCATCATAAATCTGAACATCTATTTCTCTGTCATTATTATTTACATCTATATGATTATCAATAAAAACAGTACCGTCATTTGTCTGATTTGTAGTAGATCCGTTTGCATTTTGAGTGGTCGTAAAACCGTTGGGGGATGTAACAGTAATATTTACGGAAGAATTATCATCGAACCAGGTATCTAAAATAAAATAATCATTAGATGTTCCGCTTGAAGCAGTATATGCCGGAACCGTGACTGTAACATCAATATAATTACCTGCTGCGATACTGTTTGAATAATGAATGTTGTCACTGCCCGAGTTGCCTGCCGAAACAACTGATATTTTTCCCGTTCCCGAAAAAGAATTAATCGCAGTACTCATAACATCGGTTCCGTCGTGAGGACCGTAATTTGAGCCGAGACTTGCATTAACAACTACAGGTTTTCCAAGTGTGGTTTTTTTCTGGTTTAAATAATTATACGCATCAGTAATATCAGCATTGCTAAAAGTCGTTTTAATAATTATTATATCTGTTTCGGGAGCGAATCCTGTGAATCTTTTTGTAGTAAGAGAATTGCCGTTGCCGCAGACGGTTCCTGCAACATGGGTTCCGTGGCCGTGTGTATCCTTTTCTCTTACGAAATTAGGAGGGGTTCCGTCAAGTTCATCATCAATTTGTGCTTTTGTATATTCAACTCCGTAATCGAATCCCGAAGGGGGATATTCTCCCGATAGTGCAGTTAGTGTCTGGTCCCAGATGTATAGTATCCTGCTTTTTGTATTATCCGCAGGATCCCTGAAATCAAGATGCGTCCAGTCAATACCTGTATCAATTATTGCAACCACGACACCCGAGCCTTTAAAAACAGAACTCATTACATAACCGTTGTGAAGTAATGATGCTCCCGACATTGAAGTTGAAACGTCATTATGCAAATCCATCTTTATAGGAGCATCGACATAAATAACGGAATTTATTTTTATCAGTTCAAATATTTCTTTAGGTGTAACTCTCATTGTTACGAAGCCCGGATATACAGAATTAATTGCAAAACCTCTGTTCATAATTTCGGAATGAAATCCGGTATAAACAATCGCCGTATATATTTTCTCTCCTTTTTTATTTACGCCTGAATGTTCAAGTGCAGGTGCATCATATTTCAGATTTAAATACGCAAGTTCTTTCGATAAGACAGATTTAAACTTCGGATGAAGTTTTTCAAAATCACCGTTTCCGTAATCCTGTGCAGAAGAAAATGAGGTTGTTAATATAAAAAACAATAAAACAAAAGTTATTAGTTTTTTCATATCGTAATTACAATTATTTTATCAATAATAAAATATATAAAATCAATTTAAGTCAGTCAAGGATATTGACTAAACTTCAGTTGACATAATAAATTGGGTCTCCTAAGTTTATAGAAATATTTCA
>JBHELA010000395.1:0-8227 GCA_041859005.1 Ignavibacteria bacterium | reverse complement strand
AATATCCGTATTCTGCTTCATAAACTCAAGGAAAGGCTTAGTTGGCACTTTTATTACGACCGTGTTCTCCTCAATCGCCATTGCATTCGCGGGATACGTCAAGTCACTTAAACTTTCCTCTGCATTTTTTTCAAACATTGGTACTTCAGCAAAAGTACTACCGGGATATTCAATGTGTATTATATGTTCACGCCCTTCTTTAGAAATCTTATATATCTTTACCAATCCTTCTATCACACCATAAAACCCGGGATAAGGCTCTGTTTCAAAAAATATAACTTCGCCCTTGCTATATTTCTTTATGCTGGAAAAATCCTTAATAATATTCAGTTCGTTTTCGTCTAGCCCTGAAAACAAAAATATCTTACTTATGTCATTTGCCGATTTCATAGTATTTTATACAAACTTTTTTATAATTCAGATAGCATTTAATTTGTTGAACATCTTTTGTGTTTCGGACCACGACTTTTTGTTTCGGGAGTTTATAGCTTTGATATTATTCCCGTTTAAACGGTTTATTATTTAAATCCTTAACCAAAGTTACAAATAATTTGATTATACTACAACAACATTATATAAAACATTTCTTTCAATAATAATTGAAATAGAGTGGAAGAATCCGTAAATATTAAGTCTTTGAGTGATTGATACTGTTCCGGTTCGGATACTAAGACGTCGATCCACTTGAGGACTTTTTGTTTTTTACCCACCCCCCAACCCAATCCTAATAATCCCCTCACCATACTTTTGCTTCAACTTATCAAGCGCATAAAAAGGCACCTTCACCCGGTTCTTAAATAGCTCCAGATTACAATCCTTAGTATCCTGGTGTAAACTAAAGACTCCCATACCAAACATTCTTACCTGTAAACACGCATTAGGCTGTGGAAAGCTCTTAAAGACATCCAGTGCGGCTTCATAAAGGATTCTGTCATCATTTGAGTGATGATCCAAGTGTATGTCACCTGAAGCATATCTCAAATTGTCATATCTCAGTACAAAGTATAAATAACCTGCCACGAGTTTCTTATCCCGTAACTTCCTACATAGATATTCAGCTATCTTCCTGATTTCATTTTTAACTTCACTAAGCTCATAAATAGTGTTCGTAAGTGTGTGCCCGTGATTTAAAGATTTCTCGTGCACAACTCTATTGAAAATCCCAGATGTATCCTCTCCCCGTGCCAACTTCCGAAAAACTATTCCATTAATCCCGAATTCCTTTTTCAAAATGTATTCCGAAGCCTCAGCTAAATCACCAATCGTAAATATATTCATAATACTCATCCTTCTGTTTATTCGTGTACCGACACCCCAAATCTTTTTCACTGGTAACGGATATATCTTAAATTCACGATCATCCGGCGTAACAACACTGAGTCCGTTTGGTTTCATAAACTTAGTAGCCATCTTAGCGTAAGATTTGTTGTAAGATACCCCCACCGAGCAGGTAAGGTTTTCAATTTCGATGATTCTCTCCTTTATTTTATAGCCGAGTTCTTCCGCCTGCTTGAAGTTCCTCACGAAATATGTAATGTCCAAGAAGTATTCATCCACAGAGTATTGTTCTATAAATTCATCCGGAATAAATTCACGTAAGCCTTTCATAAGGTTAATCATAATCACTTCATACTTCGGACCATAACAAGGCAGTGAAATAAGCTGAGGACATATTTGTTTGGCTTCCCATTGAGACATGCCTGTTTCAATTCCGTAAGTTCGGGCCTCGTAACTAGCCGTCATTACTATACCTTTGTTGCCTGTTGTAGATCCGACAGACACAGGTTTACCTCTCAGGTTAGGGTTATCTCTTTGTTCCACCTGAGCGTAGAAGGCATCGAAGTCTATATGAAGGAATACTTTTGGGACGAGATTCTTTAAATGAGGTTTTAGTTCTTTGTAATGAGGAAAAGAATACAGAGGCATAAGCCTGACTCTCTTGTAAATTGATTCGTATCCTTGTTCGTTTCTTGGTATAAAGAAAGAAGAGCTGATTCTATCCATAATTTTAAGGTTTTATTGATTACCTTAAATTTATATGGTAATTGTTAATTTAGCAAGTCACAACTTATTTAGTTGTATAAATTAGGTTTATTACCAGGATGTTGATGCCGATTTTGTTAACGGTTAATTAGATAATAGAATTTTTAAGATTGTAACATTCAAACTATTTTCATAGTTTAGATTTAGATATTAAATTTAACAACTAGCTGTTTTTATAAAATTAATAACAACATATGATTACATTACTTAGTAATAATCTAATTGACAAATCACAGAAAAGCTTATGGGACCACGGTAACAACTTCCTCTATGATTTATGCAGTAAGAATTTTGAGCACACTAAAGAAGATGTAATAGTAACTAAAGTTTTATTTATCGGACGAATATATGCAGCAGCACTGGAGCGAAACAAAATTAAAAAAGACGAAAACAATACCAGCTTTTACTTTAAGACTGTTGCGCCAAAATTTAAAAACTCAGAGATTGATAAAAGATTAAGAAATCTAAAAAGTGTTGATGAATTAACTGCTGATAACATTCCATCAGTATTAGAGACCCACAATTATTTAATGGAAACCATTAATAAAATAACAGGCCATAATAATCGTTCCTTTTGTTCTAAGTACTTACACTTTCATTTGCCAAATCTATTCTTCATTTACGATAGTATTGCTTTAAAAAATTTGCGTAAATATATAAGTAAGGTTCCAGATCATCTAAATACAATTCTTAAATGTGATAATATAGACGAAGAATATGCTAAATTCTTTTGTAAATGTTATGATCTAAAACAGAAAATTGAGAAAGATTGCAAGACAAAATTAACATTAAGAAAGCTTGACAATCTTCTTTTAGAAGTGAATTAGGGGTAACGGATAGGGAATTGTATTATATGAATGATTTATCAAATATAATTACACCGTTTTTCGGAGCGGTGATTGGTGATGTAATTGGATCTGTGTTCGAATGGAACAATGTTAAGTCAACTGAGTTTGATTTGTTTTGTGATAAGTCGGATTTCACAGATGATACAGTTATGTCGATTGCTGTAGCCGATTGTCTGTTAAACTCAAAAGATTACACAGAAACTTTTCAGAAATACGGTAGGAAGTATCCTTACAGAGGTTATGGAGGATATTTTAATGAGTGGATTAATTTGGATGAACCAAAGCCATATAATAGTTGGGGAAACGGTTCTGCGATGAGGGTAAGTGCCTGCGGATGTTTTTATAATACACTTGAAGAGACTCTTGCCGAGGCAAAGAGGAGCGCTATGCCAACGCATAATCACAAAGAGGGAATAAAAGGTGCTCAGGCAACGGCTGCTGCGATTTTTCTTGCTAGAACCGGTTCGAGTAAAGAAGATATTAAGGATTATATACAGGATAAATTCCGATATAATTTGGAAAGAAAGATTAATGATATAAGAGAAGTATATGTATTCGATGAAAGTTGCCAGGGAACAGTCCCTGAAGCTATTATTGCATTTCTTGAAAGTACAGATTTTGAAAATGCAATAAGACTGGCAATATCAATTGGCGGGGACAGTGATACCATTGCCTGCATAACTGGCGGAATAGCACTAGCTTACTACAAAGAACTACCTTCCGAAATTGCCAAGAAGACCTGGAACTTGTTACCTGAAGAATTTAAAGAAATGATTACACGGTTTAATTTATTATAGAGCAAGGATACGGTATGTCCTTTTGCTATGTCTATATTATATAGCAATTAAAAGGTACTCGTATTAGTACCTATTTTTATATTACTATATCAGATAATTTAATTTTCCATAAATTTTCGAAATCAAAACATCCAAAAAGATATTCATCGGTTTTAAACAGCATATTAACACATCCTTCTTTAAGGCAAACCCATGTTTTGCCATTATCAGAACTTGCAAAAAGAGCTAAATCATTGCCAACTAAGAGAATATTATTATGGGAAACTATTGAATAGATATTAAATTCATTTAAAGAAAAATAACTCCAGCTTTTACCTAAGTCAGAGGATTTATAAAGACCTCCGTCAGATTTACCCAAATGAAAACCGGCTAAGATATCTGAGCCATTTAAATATATTGTTTTAACATCAAGATCAACCAAACCATTATTGCATTCATTCCATGAATTACCATTATCATTACTAATTATTATACCAGATTCTGTACCTGCATAAATATTTTCCCCGTTAACACCAAAGCAATTAACATTCAGATATTCTGGCCCTATAGGTAATTTGTGCCAGGGATCATTATCATTCTTTTTACGAAACACCCCAAAGCCCTCAAAGCCTGCAAAGAGATAATTCGAATTAGAGGCAACTGAAAGAACGTTTGAAGCTTTTTCGGGCAGTCCTTCATTAATTAATGTTGAAGCTCCATTTTTATATAAATAAACACCTTTATCTGTCCCCAGATATAGTGAAGAATCCATTTTGCAAATGTTTCTCATAAAAGAATGACATAGGACTTTCACGTTCCAAGAAGCTCCATTATCGAGTGTTGAGAACAATCCATTGTTTTCGGAACCAACAAATAGCTCCGAATTTAAGTATGTAGCTGACAAAAATGAATTATTGGTTAAACCAACCTGTTTCCATTTGTCTTCTCTTCTTACATAAATACCATTTACTGTTCCTATGAATAATTCATTATTGAAATTAGTAACAGAAAAAACTCCTATGTCAGTTAAACCAGTATTTAAATTTTTCCAAACTCCGTTAACATCATCACTTGCATACAACCCTTTATCGGTACATAAGATAAAACTATCATCAAAACACTTAATTGAGTAAATGTTATTACAAAAATCAGTTTTTATTAATTTCCAAGTTTCACCTATATCATCAGAATAATACAAATCACCTTTTATCATTGGGGATTGAGTAACAGCAAAAAGCAAGGAGCCATTATTATTAATAATTTTAACATCATTAAAATCAAAATTTGATTCTACCCAGTTAATACCAGAATCTATGCTTTTATAGATTCCACTATTTTCTGTACCAGCAAAAAGAACATCATTAATTACATTTAATGAGTTTATTGTCATTCCGCTTAAACAATTATTCATTTGAAACCATTTTTCGCCATAATTATCCGAGAAATATAAACCATTGTTATATGTCCCTGCATAAATTCTTTTGTCAAAAGCCGTTAAACAATAAACAGGTACATTTGGCAACCCGTTGTTTGCTTCTAACCAATTTTTCCCATCATCTATTGAACAATAAACGCCTGAATCACTTGCTAAAAGAAGATGACCATTAAATTCTGCCAAAAAATGTGGCCACATACTACAAATAACCGTTTGCCAAGAATTACCATTATCCGAACTTCTATGAATACCGCCAGGACCGCCATAATAATTTGAACCTGCGAAAATACTATTCTTAGTTGATGACATAAGTAAAATATATCCATAGTACATTTTAGATGGTTCGGACCATTTATTACTATAATCTTTATCGTTAAGGATCTTAAATTTATTTTGATTATCCATTTTTATTCATTTTAATGATTATTGTTAAAGTTAATGAGGTTTTTACTTGTTTGCAATGATATTGATTAAATTTCATTTAAAATTATATGTAAAGTCTCCTAAGTTTAAAGAAACGTTTTTAACTAAACAAATTTATATAACAAATGAGACATCTATTGTACAAAAGTAATGAAATAAAATTAGAGAAATTAGACTGATTTTTATCACAGAACAGAATAATATTTTAAAGAATAAGAAATGGTTTCGATGTTTACATTATAAATAGATTAATTTTAAACCTGTTTTAGTTTGAGGAAAGAATTTTGTGACGGCCATCGGGATAGAGAATGACGGCGGAAAGTTTTCCCCAGAATACGCAACCTGTATCGATACTGATGAAATGTTTATTTGAATATAAGACATTTGGTTCGGGTGTGTGTCCTTTGATCTGGACTTTTTCAAGACGGGAAGGGATGTGGCGGTTGACGAGAGCATTCTCTTTGTTCCTTCCTGTTAAGATTCCGCCGTGAGAAATGATGCATTGTTCAGTTTCGATTATCAGAGGAAGATTTTTTATGAATTCGTAATGACCACAGTCGATGAACTTGCCGACAAATTCTGATATATCTTCTTTCTCGGTATTGATGTAATTTTTTATTGTGTAGTCGCCACCATTCATAAGCCAGGAAAGATATGTTCCTGAATGTTTTGCAATCCTACTTCTGTTTTCAAAATCAATACTACTTAAGAGCATATCTTCGTGATTTCCCATTACAGGTTTAATGTTTTTATCTTTGCAGAACTGTATTACCTTCTTTGACTCGGGGCCGCGAACAATGAGGTCGCCGACTGAAAAGACCTCATCAGTGAAGTTCAGGATTTGAGAATATAGTTCTTTCAACTGTCGGTTACAGCCGTGGATGTCCCCGATGACTGCTATTGTTTCGAGTTTGTTCATAGTATTAATACAATAAATAATTTATTAATAATAACTCATCCCTGCAAGACTCCAAGTAAGGAGTTCCATACCCACACTTTAATACCCTTCTGTTACAGCAATGTTGCGATAGGTGACAAATTAGATAAAGCGATTGTTTTGGTTTTGAATTAATTTTCATCTCTGCTTATCCTCTACAGCACCGATATTAAATATATCTTGTACGGGTTCTCCAGTATAAAGTTTTTTTGCTGCTGCGATGTGTGCCGGAGCGTGTATGAGAAAGTTCATTAGAATTACTGAGATTTCGTCTTCGGAAAATTTGTCAGGGGTTTTATAGTATGATACGAGTGCCATAAGTTCGAAAAGCCAGTCGTGCATATGGAAGACTATTTCTCCTGCTTTCTTTTTGGATAAGGTTTTGCCGCATACTTTTGAATTACGCAATGCCTGTTCCATTTTGCTGAATACGGCGGTCGCACAAAAATGAGAAGCGGTATTTTCGGATACTTTGCTGCTGACTTTTCTTCTTACTTCGTTCCTGTGTTTTTGATCATCTGATATTTTTGACATTTTCTGTTCCTTAATAATAATAATTTATAAAAGGCGTTTACAAAAATGTATCCGCCTTGAATTAAGATTGATTATTTTGAAAAGCCGAAACTTCTTTCTTTCTCTGTCTGAGACTTATAAAATCCCTTGTAGTTCCTGTTCAGGTACTTCATCAGGTCATCATATCCGAAATCCGGATTCATTTCTGACATTATTTTCGACTGTTTTATCAGGTTAACAATGTACGCACCCGTTACTTTCTTTTCTTCCATATAGTTTAGTACATCGTCAGTAAACATATTGAGTATCCGCTCATCATTCGTATGCTTCTTTATCAGGTCTATATAATAAATCCTTTCGAATTCCCCAAAATCAATTATCTCATCAAACCTTCCGGGTCTCGATGCTGCCATATCCACCAGTTTCTTATCATTCGTCGTTGCTATCAGAAAGAACTTATTCTGCATTATTCCGTCGAGCATTGCAAGAAACTTACTTAAATTTCTTTTTCCGCCTTCCTCTCTTCTTCCGAAAATTAAATCTATATCGTCAATACATACAAGAACAGGAGTAAACAACTTTGCAAACTCAAACACTAACCAGTCTGCGCCTGCCATGTCCTTAGGAATTACAACGCATCCTTCTGTTGAACAGCTGCTTATTACAGACCTTATAATTTCAGTTTTTCCAAGACCCGGTTTACCCGAGAGTAGATATCTTAAAGGAGTATTAAACTTATCGAAATTCCTGAAAGTATAAACAAATCTCTCAATGTCTGTTTTAATATCATCCTTTACAAATATCTCTTTAATATTGCTTGAAGGAGGCTCTATGAAATTAACATCAAGATAGCTTATTGCTTCCCTGTCACCCGGTAGCAGGCTTATCTCGCAGCACCCCTTCTTGAAATCAGACGTATGATGAAATGCCAGACGCAGCAATTCATGACCTATACGTTCATTGGGTTTCTGGTTATTCGGGTAAGAGAAATTTAGATAATAATGCATGTTTCTGCTCCTGTCCATTTCTGTGTGCAGGTCAGACAAATATAAGACACCGCTGCATTCGAATTCGCAGGTTATGTTCTCCAGCCCCGAGTCCAGTATCCCGTTATTGCCCTTACCGGACCTTATATTTTGGTAGCCGTCCATCGCCTGAGAATACAATCTGTTTACCTTAAGCTCCGGAATTACAATCTTTTCCTCATATACGTTGAGCAAAAGCTTTGTAATTTCCTTGTAATAAAACTTGT
>JBHELA010000144.1:0-2567 GCA_041859005.1 Ignavibacteria bacterium | reverse complement strand
TATTCTCTTAAAGAATACCCGCCGAGCGTTTCTTTTCGGAGATTAACGAGCTCGGCATCCTTACTAAATTATGGATATGGATAAACGACCAGGAAATGTACGCGGCAATCCGTTCTCAGATAAACTACAGAATACTTCAGGAGTTTAAGAAAGAAGGAATAAAATTTCCCATTCCCAAACGCGAAGTACATAATGGCTGACACAATTTCAGACAGGATAAAACCAGTACTCGGAGACATTACACATCAGAGCACAGACGCAATAGTAAACGCTGCAAACAGCTCGCTGCTTGGCGGAGGCGGTGTTGACGGCGCAATTCACAGAGCCGCGGGTAGCGAACTGCTCAAGGAATGCAGATTGCTTAACGGCTGTCAAACGGGTGACGCAAAAATAACCAAAGGGTATAATTTAAAAGCGAAGTATGTAATACATACTGTAGGTCCCGTATGGCGAGGCGGAAATAACAACGAGGAAAATCTGTTAAGAAGCTGTTACCAGAAATGTTTTGAGATAGCAGTACTGCACGACATATTAACCATTGCCATTCCTGCAATAAGCACGGGTGTTTACGGCTACCCGTTAAAACCCGCAACGGAAATCGCCGTTTCTGAAACCATAAATTTTCTTAAGAACAAGAAATCATTTCAAGAAGTAATATTTGTGTGTTTTGACATGAGTGCTTACAACGTTTATCAGGAAACGCGGAGAGAATTACTTGGTTGATTACTGCTCATTCCTGTCTCATAAGGTTCGACCTGCCTAAAAAGCAATAAGCTGATATGCTTAGTTACTTTTCCAAAACTGTATTCTCATGTTAATAATATTTTTAAGTCTTCTATTGTTAGCGGAGGATTTTGTCTGTGCAACATTGCATGACAATTAGGGCAAACAGGACGAAGGTCTTTTACTGGATCAACCTCATAAGTTTTTTTGACTTTAGCAACTTGTCTCAAATGATGAACATGAATGAAATTTTTCCCAAGTTCTCCGAAACGTTTTTCAAAGTCGAAATGACATACGAAACATGAGTACCCATAATGCTTAATACACACTGTTCTTGCATATGGATTTCTTTCATATCTTGTTTGTGTTATTTGGTTTGCTGTTCCTTCTATGTAAGCTTTCTTTCCCTCTATTTCTGTAGGCGCATAAGGATTTATTCTAATTTTTTGAGTTGTCAAGAAGTTAAACCAAACGCCTTCTAAATCTTCAATAAGATCGGGCTGGATGGAAATGCCAGATGATTGTGGCGTCCATTGTTGTTTTTCTAACTTTCCTGTTTTAAGAATATCCAATTTTAAGATTGGTTCTTTTTCAGGATTTAATAATACTTCAAAGTCAATTAAAACACGATATACATCCTTGTTTTCACCGCTCCAGTGTTTTGATAAAAAAGGTTCAGAAGCAACATATCCTGCTGCAAAAATTCCTCGCGGTTCTGAACCAAGTCTTACTAAAAATGCTCTGTCCCCCGGTTTGATTGTCTTGTGACTTACACAACTCCATCTTTCTGTTACTTTTCCGCTGTTTTCAAGTTGTTCAATACTTTGCTCAAGTTTTATCCAATTCCATTTGTCAGGATTCCAAGTAAAAAGGTAGGCATTAGTTGTTGTTGTCTTACCGAAATTCATTTGTTTTTATCATTAAATTTTGGCCATTTGTTGTATCCAATAGCCGGATTATTAGATTGAAATTGATTGATAAATTCAATTTCTATTTTATTAATTTCTTGATCGGAAAGATTTTCTGCTTCAAATAATATTTCTTTTCTTATTGTAAAATCCCTTCGGTCTTCTCTTGAAAAGTCAACCTCAATTAATTTACTATCCGCACTGCCGAAATAGTTTAACGTATCTGTTAAGTCTTTACCAATGTATATTTTTCTATTCGGATAGGTTATTCTGTATATTACTTTAAACATTTAAGGTCTTTTAAATAATTAATGATTACGTGTTTTGAACACGCCGATTCGTGCATTATGAATTTCCAACGTTAGCTGTCAATGTGTTAATATACTCATTACTGAAAATTTATTCTATTTAAATTATTGTATCTATTGTTGAGAGGCAGAGAAAGTGACGGAGTGAATGTTTGTTATATTGAATCACCCCCTCATATAAATCAATATAGCGGATATGTCCGACGGACGAACGCCTGCAATCCTGCCTGCCTGCCCGATTGACACGGGTTTTATACTTTTAAGTTTATCCATTGCCTCGGCAGAAATTGATTTAATCCTGTCGTAGTTAAAACCTGCGGGTATTCTGAGGTCTTCCATTCTGTTAAACTGCTCGACCTGCTCTGCCTGACGCCTGATGTATCCCTCGTATTTTATATCAATCTCTACCTGATTCAGCACCTCGTCGTTATTCCTGATTTCTTCTACAAGACCGCTGCCGTTAAAAGAGTCAAGAGAAAACAATTCTTTGATGTTTACCTCATTCCGTCTGAGAAGGTTTGCGAGAAACTCATTCTGGTCTATAGGGCTTGAATTATTTGCTATTAGCAATTGATTTATATCTTTCGGCTTAATGGTGTTAGAATAAAGATATTTTATTCCTTCACTG
>JBHELA010000471.1:0-7537 GCA_041859005.1 Ignavibacteria bacterium | reverse complement strand
ATCTCCAATAGAATATTCCGCATCAAATTATTTTTAGATAAAATTAACACAATAAAACGTTTATTTCCTGCTCTTATGCTGCATATTTGCGGCTCATTTTATAGGAAATCTTTTCTTTTTTAGCACCACTAAAACACTGTTAATACAGCCATATATTTCACTCTTTTCATTTTAAAACCGAAATATCTATATGAAATAGGTGCTAAAAAAAGTTTTCGGATTAACCCCGATTTTATTAAACTTCATAAAATTTAAAGAACATTTTAAAAATAAATAATATGGAAGTATTTAAAGTATTTAAATCCGGGTTCAGGATATCCGACAGCAATCAGTTAAATTCCTTTTCTTCTGAAATAATCAATTTCACAGAAGAGTATGTTAAGTTCTTAGTTCAAAGAGGCATGATATCTCTGAGGGATAATTCAAGCGCTTATGAAACGGCTGTTAATATTACGCTTGATTTATTTATACTTGAGAACGGTTATCTTGTGAACTTCAAAAGACTCTTTGAAGGAACGGGCGATTCAATAAATACAAAAGATGAATTTCTGAAAGAGATGAGGTTTTTACTGTATCCATTAATTATGGAAAAGCTTAGTTCGGAATTTAAGCATACCAATCCGTTTAAGAGTGAGTTCGCTGAATGCCTTAAGCAGATGGAAGCGGAAGGAAAGATTATAATTACGAAAATTTTTACAGGAAAGTACATTCATAGAAAGCCGATTGATTTTTCTTCTGCAAAGTGTATGGAAAAGGGAACACTGTTATATCTTCTACGAACAAATAACAGGACTAAACATCTGACAATTGAGAGTTTTTTGTGCTTCGTTTTTTATATACTGGAATCTCAAAATTTTTATTTACAAGCACTTCCATATTGTCAAGCTATGCAGATTTACAATGAGTTTGTGGTGCAGGAATAAGAAGAATGGTTTATACAAAATCATTAAATAAGGATGATTTTTAAAAAGTTAAGACAAAATGGTAAACAGATATTATACTGTCATTAATGTAGGGTTTGATAAAGGTGCAGTGAGTAATCCTATGGTAGTAAAACTAAATAAAACTGACGTAGGAAATATATTCAGAGTGCTAAATATATTGAAGACTGAATTAGCGGTTGAATTTATTGATACCGAAATGGGAAACGTAATTTTTGATATTTTTATAGATTATCATACTCGTATAAAAATCGTAAACAATCAATTGTATGTGTCGAGGCAAGGTGTACTTGAGTTTTATGTGGATGAAAAGAATCTTGTGCGGGACATTATTCTTGACAAAGCGCTGGGGATGAATTATGACGATATGCGAAATATTTTAAGGTCAATATATCCTTATAAAAGGTTAAAGCGCATGAAGGCAAAGCCGCTGTTTACACCGGGAATTACACGTAACATTATGTCTTTATCCGCAGGACTTCAAAAGCATAAAAGGAAAAGCAAAGAGAAGATTTTACCGCAGAGGTCCCAGAGAACGCAGAGAGAAGAGATAAATTGTTATTTAATGTAAAAGATTTTACTGCAAGGGACGCAAAGAAGGCAAAGGGCGATAAGAAATATTGAGCTGCGCGATTAATCCGAATAGATATTACTGGAAGAAATCAGAGGCGATATTAATATTTTTAAGTTTTTTATATCACTGATTATTATTATTATTGATAAATTTTCAAATTATAATTTCAATTATGGAACACTCAAACTTTTTCGGTTCGGTTTGCGACTTTTTTGATAAAGCTGCAGAGCATCTGAAGTATCCTGCCGGGCTCTTACAACAAATAAAAATGTGCAACAGCATTTATCATTTTCAGTTTCCACTGAGACTTGACGACAACAATTATGTAACGATTGATGCTTACAGGGTTGAGCACTCGCATCATATGCTTCCCGTAAAAGGCGGAATAAGGTACAGCGAAATGGTTAACGAAGATGAGGTAAAGGCTCTTGCGGCGCTTATGACTTATAAATGCGCGGTTGTAAATGTGCCTTTCGGCGGTGCAAAAGGCGGCATCAAGGTTGACCCATGGAAATTCAGGGTCGGAGAATTAGAAAGAATTACAAGAAGATACACAACTGAACTCATTAAGAAAAATTTTATAGGTCCCGGAATTGATGTACCTGCACCCGACTACGGTACGGGTCCGAGAGAGATGGCGTGGATAGCGGATACATACTCGACATTTCATTCATACAACGGTTCGCAGACGGATTCAATGGCATGCGTAACCGGCAAACCATTAAGCCAGCAGGGAATACTCGGAAGAAAAGAAGCAACGGGCCGCGGAGTTTATTTTGCGGCAAGAGAAGCCTGCAGGGTTGACGAGGACATGAAGAAGCTGGGAATGACACCCGGTCTTGAAGGAAAGAAAGTCATCGTTCAAGGTCTTGGTAACGTAGGTTACTGGGGCGCATATTTAATGCAGAATGACGGCGGGGCTGTAATAGTAGGTCTTGCAGAAAGAGAAGGCGCTATTTATGACCCGAAAGGACTGAACGTTGAAGAAGTATTTAAACACAGACAGGAAACAGGTTCAATATTAAATTTCAAGAAAGCAAAGAACATAAAGAATTCAACTGAGGCACTTGAAATGGCATGTGACATACTCGTGCCGGCAGCACTCGAAAACCAGATAACAGTAAAGAATGCTGGCAAGATAAAAGCAAAGATGATAGTTGAAGGAGCTAACGGACCGATTACCGCTGAAGCAGAAGAAATACTGCTTAAGAAGGGTGTACTGATACTTGCGGACATGTACGCCAATGCGGGCGGTGTTACTGTTTCATATTTTGAATGGCTAAAAAACCTTCAGCATGTTTCGTTTGGAAGGATGGACAGAAGGTATGACGAAGCAACACACTCAAATCTTGTGAACGTGATTGAAAACATCACGGGTAAAAAATTAACTCCGCATCAGAGAAGCGTTGTTATAACGGGTCCGAACGAGCTTGACCTTGTAAACTCAGGGCTTGAAGACACGATGATTCATGCTTACCATCAAATAAGAGACGTAAAGATGAAGAACAGAAAGATTGACAGCTTCAGGACGGCGGCGTTTGTAGTGGCGATTGACAAGATTGCTGCGTCCTATCTTGATCTGGGAATATTCCCGTAATAGTTTACAACTTATATTTTAAAGGCTTGCTGAATAATACGGCAAGCCTTTTTTGTTGTGAAAAAGTGATAGAGATATAAAACTTACTAGAGGTTTTACTTATTAAGAAATGCTTGATTCAAATTTCTTTTCCAGCCTGTGTATTTAGTTCTTTTAACGGGTGAATTTTTAAACAGGACGTTAAATTTTTCTTCCGTGATTTCTGCTAATTCGTTTTGAGATGTATTAAAAACTTCTTTTAAGGGATAAAATCTATCGTCTTCAGTAAAAAACTTCTTTTTGTTAAATGGGCAAACATCCTGGCAGACGTCGCATCCGAATATCCAGCCTGACAAATCAATGTACGAAGGGATTTCGTTTCTGTTTTCAATCGTGTGATATGAGATGCAGAGATTTGCGTCAACTTTGTATTCTTCATATATAGCACCTGTGGGACAGGCGTCTATGCAGATTCTGCAGGTTTCACAAAGATTATCCGCAGGAACATCATATATAAGCTCTTTGTTTATCAATATTTCGGAGAGAAAGAAAAAACTTCCTGCCACGTTATTTATTACATTGCCGTGCTTTCCCATCCATCCTATTCCCGAATTTACAGCCCATACTTTTTCAAGAAGCGGACCGTCATCAACATAGTACTTAGTTTCAATGGTTTCATCGAGTGCTTTTAATTCATTGCAGATATTCTTTAATTTCTTCTTAATGATTTTATGGTAATCATATTCACCCCAGGCATAACGGGAAATCTTCGGGAGTTTTTCATCGTGCCGGAAAGGAGTGTCATACAAGAATGCGAGAGAAATTACAGACTTTACATTATTCAGAATTAAAGATACGTCTTCCCTTTTTTCAAGATTGCGGGACATCCAGTCCATGCCCGCATTTTTGCCTTCATTAAGCCACTTTGCATAACGGCTAATTTCGTTTGACAGATTCTCGTACTTAGCGTAGCCAACTTTAAAGAAACCTTCATTAAGGCAAATACTCTTTACGGTATTAGAAAAATCGCTGTTCAAGTAAAATCGAAATCGAAATTTTTACCATCTGGTCTTTCAACAAAAACCTCATCATTCTCTATTTTAACCCGGTAAGTCTTAAGCGTACATCCGGTTCCGTCCTTCTGTTTTCCGTCTTTAAGTGAGAACTTAAAGAAATGGATGGGACAAAGAACATGCTCTTCTTCTATATAGCCAAGGTGCATTTTGGGAGTGTGATTGTGGGGGCATACATTATCGACAGCATAAATTTTTCCGTTAACTCTGAAGATTGCAACCTCGTTAACATCATCAACAACAAACCGGAATCCTTTGTTATCTTTAAGGTCCTTTACAGAACAAGCTTTTAAAAACTCAGCACTCATAAACCTGACTCGTTGTTTTTAGAACCTCTTCTATGGTTCTTGTTTCGCTGAAATAAGATAAAAGTTTTGTTAAGACTTCTTCTACTACCGCATCTGGACAGGAAGCACCGCTCGTTAAAATAATCTTAGTTTTTCTGTTCAGCGGCAAATAGTTTTCTGTTTCGAACTCTTTGCCTTTATTAAAATCATAATGAAGTATTTTTGTTCTGCTGATGATTTTAGATGAACCTGAAATAAAGAATGTCGGAAGCCTTTCCTCACACAGCTCGACTATATGCGACGTATTTGAACTGTTGTAACCGCCCACAACCATGGCAATGTCAGCTTTCTCTTCGAGCAAAGCAAGAGTTGCACGCTGATTGTCATGTGTTGCATAACAAAGCGTATCGCGTGTATCGGCAAAATGGTCTTTGATATTTTCCTCGCCGTATTTCTTTATCATCACATCTCTGATTAAATCTGCAATTGCCTGTGTTTCTGTTGCCAGCATCGTTGTTTGGTTAACAACGCCGACTTTAGTAAGATGTATTTCGGGATTGAAGCCGTCAGATATTTTATCCTTAAAATATTCACAAAGTTTTTTATTCGACATTTCACCAAGGATATAGCTACAGAGAATTTGTGCTTCTTCGATATTACGCACTATAAGAGTCGGTGCGTTTTCCTTGCTGTGTGAAAATGTGGCGCGCGTCTCTTCGTGCTTATGCTTGCCATGTACAATCACAGTGAAATCATTCTTGCCGAGTGAAGAAGCCCTGTTCCAGACCTTTTCGACGAACGGACATGTTGTATCGTACTTTAATGCTTCTATTCCGATTTCGGAAAGTCTGTTCTGAGTTTCGATGGTGGTTCCGAAGGCGGGAATAATCACAATGTCTTCGGGTTTAAGCTCGCTCCAGTCAATCAACTGATTCCCGTTTGTATCGCTTATGAACTTTACTCCTCTGCTTGTCAGATCGCCATTAACTTCCGGATTATGAATCATTTCACTGAGAAGGTAAATTCTCTTATCCGGATTTTCTTCTATAGCTTTGTATGATATTTCTATCGCATTCTCTACTCCGTAGCAAAATCCGAAATGACGACCAACCAGAAATTCAACGGAACCAAAATCCAGTGAAGTCGGTGAGTAATCTCTCTTTCGCGGGTCTTTTAATTCGCGAAGCTTCTTAATCTTTGAAATTAATGAGCTGCGGTAAAAGACAGGAATATCAAATTTTTTCATGACAACTTAATAACTATTTATTCAAAAGCCGCGATACCTGTAACGTCCTCGCCGAGAATCAACGTATGCATTTCGTGTGTACCTTCGTATGTCTTTACTGATTCAATGTTGTTCAGATGCCTCATTATAGGATATTCGTCAAGTATGCCGTTAGCACCAAGCATCTCGCGTGACATTGAGGCGATTGTTTTTGCAATCTCGCAGTTATTTCTTTTTGCAAGCGATACGTGTTGAGGCCTCATCGTGCCGTTATCTTTCATCTGGGCAAGGCGGTAGTTCAAAAGCTGTGCTTTTGTAATTTCCGTCAGCATTATTGCAAGCTTTTCCTGTGTAATCTGAAAAGCTGCAATCGGTTTACCGAACTGAACACGTGACAATGAGTAATCGAGCACCGTGCTGTAGCAATGCATTGCCATTCCCGTAACTCCCCATGCAATACCGTAACGCGCCTGAGTCAGGCATGAGAGCGGAGATTTCAGTCCGCCGCTTTTAGGCAAAAGGTTTTCTTCGGGTATAAGACAGTCTTCGAAAACAAGCTCCGAAGTTACGGAAGCACGCAGTGAAAGTTTGCCTTTGGTTTCAGGTGCCGAAAATCCTTTCGTTCCTTTTTCCACAAGAAATCCTCTTACTTTACCGTCGAGTTTTGCCCATACAACCGCGACGTCAGCTATCGTGCCGTTTGTAATCCACATCTTTGCACCGTTAATAAGATATCCGCCTTCAACTTTTTCAGCTTTTGTAATCATACCGCCGGGATTGCTTCCGAAATCAGGCTCAGTAAGCCCGAAGCACCCTATCTTTTCAGCACTCGCAAGTTTTGGAAGCCAGTATTTTTTCTGCTCTTCGCTGCCGTAAGTGAAAATCGGATACATAACAAGACCCGACTGAACAGACGCAAAACTTCTGACGCCGCTGTCTCCTCTTTCGAGCTCCTGCATAATAAGTCCATAAGCAATGTTGTTAACCCCCATCCCGCCGTACTCCACGGGCAGTGTTGGTCCGAAGACTCCGAGCTCTGCCATTTGGGGAATGAGCTGCATCGGGAATTTCATTTCCTGATTGTATTTTTCTATGATTGGAATAACCTCGTTACTGACGAAGTCTCTTACCGTATCTCTTATAGCTTTTTCTTCTTCCGTGTAAATATCATCGAGGTTATAGTAATCAACCCCTTTGTAATCTGTGTGTGCCATGTTTATATAGTTTTCTTTTCTAAATGTTTTTTGCCTGAGTGTTTAGTTTTTATCGTTACTTTAATGCCTGTCTTTAAATATTTGACATCCCGTATTTCAGAATTGCCGTAAAGAGTGCTTAACCCCTTGTAATCATGGGGTTTCAGTTTGATTATAGTTTCTTTTACGTCATGCGTAAGCAATTCTTTTATTTTCATTATCAGTGCGGATACATTGATTCCTTTCTTTGCAGATATAAACACCGAGTCGGGATGTATTCTGCTGAGACCTTTTATCATCTCTTTGTTATCGAGGATATCTACTTTATTGAAAACGTACAGAACAGGTTTTCCGTGCGCGCCAATCTCTTCAAGGGTTTCGTTGACAACTTTTATCTGCTCTTCAAAATTATTGTTCGATACGTCAACAACATGCAGTAGCAAGTCTGACTCAACAACTTCCGATAAGGTTGACTTAAACGACTCAATAAGGTTGTGCGGAAGGTTCTTTATAAATCCGACCGTGTCTGATATAAGCACCTTCTTCGGAAATTTTGATACAACAGCTTCTTTCTCTTTTGTCTTTATGTTCAGGACTCTCGTTGACGTATCAAGAGTAGCAAAAAGTTTGTTCTCGACGTAAACATCCGAGTCCGTCAGCAGGTTCAG
>JBHELA010000423.1:0-7515 GCA_041859005.1 Ignavibacteria bacterium | reverse complement strand
ATGCAGTGGATGTATTTAATAAAATTTGCTTTGTTTGTAAAGAGCTTATGAAATCCTCCTTTGAGGACGTTGGATTTCTTTATGGCGTTGTACATACCTGATTCATAAACGCCAATACGAAGTATAAGCAAAGCAATTCCCATACCGCCTCCAATAAAATATGCCGTCCGCCAGTCGAAAAAATCACCTACGAGAGCTGCTACCACAGCACCTAAGATGCCGATTGTTGCAACGACCATTGTACCATAACCTCGGGTTTCTTTCGGCATGACTTCAGAAACGAGAGTTATTCCAGCACCGAGTTCGCCAGCGAGACCTACGCCTGCGATAAAGCGGAGTATTGCGTATTGAGGCAAATCAGTTACAAAACCGTTTGCAATATTAGCGATTGAATAAAGAAATATAGAGCCGAAAAGAACAGATATTCTGCCTTTTTTATCACCCAGAATTCCCCAGATAATACCGCCGACAAGCATACCGCCCATCTGCATATTAATGAGTACACCATAATCGAATATTTCATGCCCGCCGAACCCAAGCGATTTCAGAGATGTAATTCTCACGATACTGAAAAGTATAAGGTCATAAATATCCACAAAGTATCCGAGTGCGGATACTACAAGAATGGCAGTTATATTTTTCTTGGTTGTGGATACGTCCATATAGTTATAATTAACTTAATAGCAAAATTTAAGCAATATACAACTTTGAAATGTTTATGAAAATAGAAAAGAATATAAGAGTTATTTTTAAATTTCGCATTTGTATTAATAGAACACCGATTTTCACGGATTAAACTGATTATCGCGGATTTTTCTAAGTGAATTCGCGATACATCAGCAAGATTTTAGAAGAACGAATCTCCAATTATTATTATAATAAAGAAAATACTTAGAAAATCATAAATGGGTAGGTTAATTTTATAGAATTTAATTTCATTTCTGAAAACTGTCAAGACAAAGTGAAAAGTCATTTCTATTTGAGTTTTAAATTTATCTTGAAAAGCTGTTTTTAATATCCTTTCTTAAGCATAGGTATAAAAAGGTATAGACGCATATATAGAATGGCGGGATGATCGGCAAAGAAAGCGAAGTGCCTTAGATTACCGTATAGCCCCAAAGTCCAGACAGACGCAGCAGGCAACAACACAATGGAAACCACCTTCGTCGGTATTGGCACATTCGAATTCAGCCTTGAAGGCTACGTAACTCAGTCAATCGAAGTAGATGTACCGGAAGGCGGCGCAATAGTCCAGAATGCAAAACTAAATAAGGTGTAAGTCAGATTTAGAATTTCATTGCTCAAATCGAATATCCTCCATCTCTTAGGGAGGATATTTGATTAAAAATAAAATAGCTGTAAAATATATTAAAATATGGAGAACACAAAACCTAAAACTACGGCAACGTATAAAGAATTAGCAAACAAACTTGAACCAAGATTGAAGTTTCTTGCTAATTTTAAAATCGGAAAGACCGGACAAAAAATTAAAGACAAGTATAACCAGGAATACCGTGACAAATATGAATACTACGAAGAGATTGGTTATTCTGCTACAGCGGAAAACATCGATGAATTTGAAATATTTCTATTAAATAGATATCATAGTTTAAGTAATTGTGATAATTATCCGACCGCGGGTGAAGATATGAGGAAATCCAAAAGATACATAGTTTATATAGTGTTCAATATTTAATATCCTTATGCATCTACAAACTCATACTGGTTGGAACAATTAACAAAAAGATTTAGAATTTATCTTTTCGTTCACAATGTATATATTAAGAACGAAGGATTTGTAATTAATTTAAATATAATGCAATGGCAAATAGAACAGGAAATTATTGTGCATTCTATGTAAAAACTCCTTTTGATGATACAAACTTAGAAGCACATTCAACGAAAGATTTTGTATACTATAATATGTTAAGAGCTTGGAAAGGCAAAGATTCCAGCTTTCCGTTTATTGACTCTCATAACAAAAACTATAATGTTCGTGATGATAGTGATTGGGAAAAAACATTAAAACCACGCCTTCATGATAGGTTAAATAAATCCAAAAACATTATTTTATTTTTAAGTTCTATCACTACAAGTTCTAAAGCATTACGGGAAGAGATAGATTTTGGAATAAATACAAATGGATTGCCAGTGATAGTTGTTTATCCTGAGTTTACGGAAAAAAGTGACATTATTAATTGTGAATCCAAAACCATTAAAAAGCAAATAGAAAATCTTTGGGATAAATTGCCAATATTTAGGGATTCAATGTATAAAGTACCCACGTTACATATTCCTAATAAAAAGTCCCTAATAGAAAAAGCATTAAATGAATCAGATTTTACTGTTAGCTCGAAATGTGAGGCATCAAAATATTTTTACACATGTTGATTCAAAATAATTTCAAATATATTATAATTTAAGTTATTATAATATAATTAAAACTTAATAATTGAAGGGAAAAAGAAAATGAATGTAACTTGGTCAGGATTTTTTACACCTTATACGGAAACTAAGGTAAAAGCTGTGGCTCCCGAATCTGCTGGAGTATATTTGTTATGGGTTCAACTTAAGACTGAGAAATGGAAATGCTTTTATGCTGGACAAGCGTCTAATTTAAAATCAAGATTGCTCGAACATTTATCAATTAATGAAGAGAATAAATGCATAAAAACAAATGTAAATAATTATATATGTGGTTTCGAGTTTGCAAAAGTAGCAATTCAAAATGATAGAGATGGAATAGAAAGATATTTAATTGATTATTACAATCCTGAATGCAATAACTATGTCCCAAATTGCAAACCTATAGAAATTAATTTGCCATAGAGGGTTAATGATATATAATTATTATCCTGAAATATTATGAATATAATTTTTTTAATATATTAAATTTATGAAAATGAATGAGAATGAAAAAGGTTTTTTAACCTTTTATATGGAGCAAACTTGGGAAGAAATGAGACATATTGAAAATCTGCGTGAAAGAGTTACAATTCTAGTAGTAACTATAGCATCAGCAATTATTGGCTTTGTTATGCAACAAAAGTATTCTATAGAAACAAAACCTTTTGTATATTTTGTAATTTTATTAGGTTTGTTCGGTCTTTTAATGACACTAAAACTTTTTCAGATTCATCAAATGTTACAGAAGAGACTAGATAAATGGTATATTTATTATGAAAGTTATTGCGGTGAAAATCCAAAAGTATTAAACTTAAGAAATCAAGCGGATAAAGAAAATAAGAAAGATTTTTTCTATATTGCACGAATGAAGCATAATTATTTTTGGTCAGCTATACATATTTTCATTATGGTTGCCGGAATATTCACATTAACTATGTTTCATCCACAGAAAGTTTGTTTGAAAACTGAAAATAGTTGTATACATAAAGTTATTGATTCAAGTTGTATTACTAAAGATACTAATAAAATATTAATTAAATAAATATGGCAACTTATAGAAATGGAACATATGTTGCTTTTAATGGAATGGGAACAACAGATCCAACTAAAAGTGACATGAAATATTATGGTTTACTAAAACATTGGAACGAATCAAATAAATATGATTTCTCCTTTAGTGATAGTCATGATAAGACATATTCAGTTAAAGATAGTAGCCAAATTGATACTTTGAAAAGTAGACTTTTAGCAAGGTTAAAGGATTCAAAACATATGTTACTTATCGCAAGCGAAAACTCAAGTATAAATAGAGGTTTACTTAATTGGGAAATTGAAAAAGCAGTTGAAGAATACGAAATACCAATTATTGTAGTTTATACGGGATTTGAAAAAATAACAAAACCTAAACTTTTGTCAGATAGATGGCCAAGTAATCTAAAATATTATATCGATAAGAATTTGATAAAAACAATCCATATTCCATTCAAACAGGTGATTATTGAAGCAGCTATTGATAAATATTCGGTTCATTCACCACCTTCATATACAGTTACAATATTTACCGATGAATTTTATAAAAAACATGGAATTGTATGATGATTTTAAATTACTTTCAAATCTGTAAAATAGAATTATTATTTATCTATTCTATCTTTCCTTCATAAATGTATTTCCCTAGGTGAGAAAAAGTAATATAGCACTTTTAATGTAGATATAGTATTTTGTAATAGTTGTAATCGTGTTAGGAACTTACAAAACGGATAATACAACCGTTAAGAAATAGTCCGGTAATAAATAGATAAGAATGACATTAAGCTGGAATGAAATAAAAGACAGAGCTTTAAAGTTCTCGAATGAATGGGCTGATACTTCGAATGAAGAAGCAGACGCTAAACCATTTTTAGTCGAGTTCTTTAATGTCTTTGGTATTACGAGAAAACGGGTTTCTACTTTTGAACATAGAGTAAAGAAGCTTGACGACACAGACGGCTACATCGACCTTCTCTGGAAGGGGACTATCTTAATTGAAATGAAAAGCCGCGGCAAAAACCTCGACAAAGCATACGGTCAGGCTATCGATTACACTCACGGACTTAAAGAACACGAACTTCCGAAATATATTCTCATTTGCGACTTTGAAAATTTCCGGCTATACGACCTTGAAGAAAATAAAACAGTTGACTTCAAACTAAACGACCTTGTTAACAATGTTCAGCACTTCGGTTATTTATTAGGCTATCAGAAGAAAGTTTACAAAGAACAAGACCCTGCGAACATAAAGGCAGCGGAACTGATGGGTAAACTTCACGACAGACTTAAAGATATCGGATATTCAGGTCATCCATTAGAGGTTTATCTTGTTCGTATTCTTTTTTGTCTGTTTGGCGAAGACACAACAATTTTCAACAAGCAGCAATTTCAGGAATACATCGAGCAGCGCACCAATGAAGACGGAAGCGACCTTGCGGCAAAACTCCAAGAACTTTTTCAGGTGCTGAACACACCAAAAGAAAACCGCTTTAAAAACCTTGATGAACAGCTTGCAGATTTTCCATACATAAACGGAAAACTTTTCGAAGAGATTCTGCCTACGGCAAGCTTCGACACCAAAATGAGGCAAGTACTTTTAGAATGTTCATACATTGACTGGAGCAAAATATCGCCTGCCATTTTCGGCTCGATGTTTCAAAGTGTTATGAACCCAAAAGAACGCAGAAACCTTGGTGCACATTACACAAGCGAAACAAACATACTGAAACTGATAAAGCCGCTTTTCCTTGATGAACTCTGGAGCGAATTTGAAAGTATAAAGGATAACAAGAACAAACTTCCTGAATTTCATAAAAAACTAAGTTCGCTTAAATTTCTTGACCCTGCCTGCGGATGCGGAAACTTTCTTGTTATCACTTACCGTGAGTTACGTCTTTTAGAGTTTGAAGTTTTAAAAGCGCTTGATAAATCGGGGCAAAAGTTTTTAGACGTCAGCCAGATATTATGGATAGACGTTGACCAATTCAGCGGGATTGAATACGAAGAGTTTCCTGTACGAATTGCAGAAGTTGCGATGTGGCTCATAGACCACCAGATGAATATGCTTGTAAGCAGTGAATTTGGTCAGTACTTTGTGCGACTGCCCTTAAAGAAGTCCGCAAACATTGTGCACGGCAATGCATTACAGTTGGATTGGAGAGAACTAAACTCAAAGCAGAATATCGAAATAGAATCTAAGGATACTACATTAGTTTTGAAGGAACCTGCGTTTGAATATACAACAGTAAACATTAAAACAGCGAACCTTACAATTATAGATGAAAGAGAAAAGGAATCAATATCAATTTCTCAACCAAACTACTTTGATTATATAATCGGCAATCCGCCTTTTATAGGAAAATCAAATCAGAATGCTGCTCAAAAGGCAGATATGGAGAAAGTATTTGCGGGAGTAAAAGGTGCCGGAGTTTTGGATTATGTAGCGGCTTGGTATCTTAAAGCTGCTCAGTTAATTCAAAATACTAAAACTAAAGTAGCTTTTGTCTCTACTAACTCAATTACTCAAGGTGAACAGATAAGTGTTTTGTGGAACTTACTATTTATTCATTACAAAATCAAAATTCATTTTGCACACCGCACATTTGGCTGGAGCAATGAAGCTAAAGGTAATGCGGCTGTACATGTTGTTATAATTGGTTTTGCAACATATGACTCTGCTCATAAAATTATTTTTGAATACGAGAACATCAAAGGCGAGCCACATGAAATTAAGATAAGAAACATTAATCCTTATTTAGTTGAAGGAAAAGATTTCGCACTAATTTCAAGAACGAAGCCAATATGTAAAGTTACTGAAATGAGTACTGGTAGCACTCCAGTTGATGAAGGCAATTACTTATTCTCAAAGCAAGAAAAAGAAGAGTTTTTATATAAAGAGAGTGCAGCATTACCTTTTTTTAAAAGAATAATTGGCTCCCAGGAGTTTATAAATAATGAGGAACGGTGGTGTTTATGGCTAAAAGATATTTCACCAAATGATTTACGGAATCTACCTAAAGTATTGGAAAGAGTTAATAATGTAAAAGAATTTAGACTGAAAAGTCAAAAAGCTGCTACTAGGGAAAGAGCAAAAATAGCTTTTCAGTTTGCCGAAATCAGGCAACCTGATTCAGATTATTTGGTAGTCCCATCAGTTTCATCAGAACGTAGAAATTATATACCAATAGGATTTATAAAGAAAGAAGTTATTGTAAGTAACCTGTGTACATTTATTCCAAATGCTTCTCTCTATGCTTTCGGTGTGTTATCATCTTTAATGGATATGGTCTGGATTAAACATACTTGTGGCAGATTGGAAAGTCGTTATCGTTATTCAACAAAAATTGTTTACAATAACTTTCCTTGGCCTGAAAAACCAAATGAAAAGCAAATAAAGGCTATTGAGGAAGCGGCGCAAAAGGTATTAGACACAAGAGCAGATTTCCCGGATAGTTCATTGGCTGACTTATACGACCCACTATCAATGCCGCCTGCCTTAATTAAAGCGCATAACGAATTAGACAAAGCAGTTGACCTGGCTTACAGACCACAACCTTTTACATCAGAGGCTAACAGAATGGTTTTTCTCTTTGAACTTTATGAGAAATATACAGCAGACCTATTCACTAAGGAGAAAGCTAAAAAAAAGAAAAAGATTACCTAAAAAGTAAGAAAATCACACGAAAGAAAATATCACGCAATTCTTCAATTCCTTACCATCGAATTACCCATAATAAATATATTCTCATAATGAGAAAATCTGTCTCATAATGAGAAAATATTTAGTGCTACATTGCGAATAGAGGCTTTAAATGAACTTTATAATTGGCACGATACTTGAAGTAAAAAAGTTAAATTTATATAGAAACATATTGAGAATAAATTATCCAACCTGTAAAAGAGTTATAAGTACTAATGAGGTTCCCAGCCGCACGCAGCGGGATATTATATTAACAAATATTTCGTCTCTACGGGACTTTAACAAAAGTGAAATCAATTGCTATAAATATTTAGTCCCTATGAGACTTTATAAGTTTAAAACACTACAAGATTTTGCCGCAAACGGCGGGGAATTAAATC
>JBHELA010000205.1:0-10385 GCA_041859005.1 Ignavibacteria bacterium | reverse complement strand
ACAAAGGCAGTCAGTTACACAATCATTTAATCCGCTGATAGGGCTGAACATTACATTTAAGCAGGTATTCGGGGGCAATCTAACGGCGAATTTAAGGATCAACTCATCGACGAGCAACATACTAACTCCTTCAAGCAGTCTGATACAGGAGAATAAAACAAGCGACTGGAGCCTAAACGCTAACTTTGCAAAGTCGGGATTTGACATTCCATTGTTTGGATTGTCATTAAAGAACGACATAACATTTTCATTGACGATATCGAAGAACAACAATCAGCCGACAGATTATAAATTCCAGCCGAATGAGGGGAAGCAGACTATACTCGGTGCGGGTTCAACGGTAACGGCATTTAATCCGTCTATATCATATTCGTTAAGTTCAAAAGTACAAATTATGATATTTTACAAGTATTCAAAGTCGGAGCCTACAGAGGGTAATGCAAACACACAGCCAAGGACAAATAATGAAGGCGGATTAAACGTAAGGATTACGATACAGTAAATTTAAATGATAATTACGGTAGAAAAAAACCGCTGACGGTTATGCGGCAGCGGTTTTAGAATATTAGATATAAAAATTGTTTACTCGGAACTAACTTTAATCTCTCCTGAGATAATTTTATTCATTATGTCGTCAACTTTATTCTTAATTTCATCGGGAATAAGGTCTTTGTTGTTCTGGTCATAAACGTATCCGACTCCTTTTTCCTTCAGTCCAAGTGATTTGATACCGCTTTTGAAAGTACCGTTTTTAAAATCTGAGATAGTCTGATAGATAACTTCATCAACAATTTTTACCATGCTTGTAAGAATGAAACCGGGAGCTTCTTCGTACTGATTCAGGTCAACGCCGATAGCAAGTTTCTTGTTTTCTTTAGCTGCTTTAAAGAGACCTATACCCGACAAGCCGGAAGCATGATAAATAATATCAGCTCCTTTTGAATACTGGCTAATGGCAATTTCTTCGGCTTTGCCGGGATTCTTAAACCCTTCGCCTGTAACGGAGATATAAGTGACGATGACATTAATATCGGGTTTTACAAATTTTGCTCCCTGAGTATAACCTTTTTCAAACTTTCTTATAAGAGAGGATTCCATTCCCCCAATAAATCCGATAGTATTAGTTTTGCTTTTCAATGCAGCAATTGCACCCACTAGGAATGAGCCTTCTTCCTCTTTAAATTCGAGTGCCGAAAGATTATCGGGTATTTTGGTATCAGGATTAACTGAATAATCTATGCATCCGAATTTCTTATTGGGAAAATCCTTCGCAATCTTAGTGATATCTTCCGTAAAAATAAAACCGACTCCGAATATCAGGCTTATATCGCTTTTGCTCGCAAGTTTTCTGAGTGCGGATTCCCTGTCAGCACCGTCGCCCGGGTCTATAACTTCAAAATCAATTCCGAAATCCTTTTTCGCTCTGACGAGTCCGTTGTATGCAGCATCGTTAAAGGATTTATCTCCTCTTCCGCCGACATCGAAGACAAGTCCGACTTTGAATTTTGATTTATCCGTAACCTGCTGAGGTGACTCTTTTTTGCCGCAGGAGGTTAGAGTTACGGCTATAGCCAGTAGAGAAATTATGAGTAATCTTTTCATGTGTATAAAGTAATAATTGTTTAGTTAATCGGAAATATTGTGATGCAATCTGCATCTCGCTTCATAATGATTTTCAGCACCTACAAGTACACGCTCGGAATTTTTAGTAACTCTCTGAGTACGGTTTGCAGGAGCACCGCAAACGACGCAGATAGCGAGAGTCTTGGTAATGTATTCAGCAACGGCAAGCAGTTGGGGAATCGGCTCGAAGGGAAATGCTTTATAGTCCTGGTCGAGTCCTGCGACGATAACCCTTTTCCCTGAATCTGCAAGGTCCTGGCATATCTGCACAAGATTATTCTCAAAAAACTGAGCTTCGTCAATACCGATGACTTCAGTATCGAAACTTTTCTCCAGCATTTCCTCTGCGTTTTCTATTACTTCGGATGGATAAGACTGTTCGCTGTGTGAAACGATAGAAAACTCGCTGTACCTGTTATCTATTTTCGGTTTAAAAACTTTTACCCTTTGCCTTGCGATTTCAGCTCTGCGTATCCTTCTTATTAACTCTTCAGTTTTACCGGAGAACATGCTGCCGCAAATTACTTCTATATGTCCTGTTTTTTTGAAAGTTCTAATCTGGAGATGTTCATTCATATCCATAGAGCAACCCTTTCGTTATTGTAATTTGAATATAAATTTATGAGGGAATAGATTCTGTAACTTGTAAATCTGATAGTCATTTTTCGATTTAATGAGTATAACATCCATATTGTCAGAAAATTCTGACAGGAACTGCCTGCAGGCACCGCAGGGGAATATCAATTCTTTTCCGCTTGATGCTATAGCGACTGCTTTGAAAACTTTATGTTTGTCTGTTATTGCCTTTACGGCGGCGACTCTCTCGGCGCAAATAGTAAGCGAATAAGAAGAGCATTCGACGTTTGCTCCCGTATAAACTTTATTGTCTTTTGTAAGCAGAGCAACGCCCACCTTGAATTTAGAATACGGGGAATGCGAATTCTTTCTGGCAAAAAGAGCTTTTTCTATTAATTCCTCATACATAGGTTAAAAAGTAAAACTAATGTTTGCAAAAGGAGTTACAACCGACTTACCGAGCTTACTTGAATAAACAGGCTGAAAGCTAACGCTGCCTTTAAGAATGTACTTATTGTTGTAAGAATTAACGGATAAAAATCCGTCAACTGCCGAGACAAGATGATTAAGAACAACGACCATTAAAGTTGTAGTGCCGTTATTATAGTAATCGTTAGCTTTTTGTCTTTCATCCATGTAAAAACTTACCTGAGAAAGTTTAGTTGTACCGTAATTATTTTTATTGATAACAGTAACGTCAGCGGTTGACCACCCTGTAACGTAATTCTGGTATTTTCCTATGACTTCGTAATACTGCTGATCGCCCGGAGGAGGAAGCTGATGGGAGAAATTTATTTCCTCACAGTAATTTATCTGAAGTCTTAAAGTATAATCATCAGAGGACATATTAATCTGGTCAGCACGCTGAAAGCTCTGGTCTTTCAGCCATTGAGCGTACTTCCTCATATTCCAGTTCTGGTTTGCGTAGTTTTCATAAGTTGTTGTCTGGTCGTTGCCTTTTCCCTGAAACACGGCATAAGTTATCCACAAACCTGCTTCGACAGCGATGAAGATTGCAGATTTGATAAAGCTCTTAGCATAAATCTGACCTGCTCCGGGAATGATAGCTGACATTGACGCACCAAGAATCGGGCTTTTCAATTTTGACGAATCTACATTTAATGGTATAGACTTTGTACTTACAGCTTCAGATTCTTTATCAAGAATCTTCTCCTTTATAATCTGCAGGGAATTATTTTTATCGATATTATCGTAATTCCCGTATGAGTCCTGCGCGCTTGTATCAACAGTTGCGGCAAAAAGAACAGTAATAATTACTGTGATGATTATTTTATTCATTAATAATAGATTTTGTTTAAAAATAATGCATTAGCAGGTAGATATGTAGTCTTAATTTTTTCTCCCTTAATAAATTTATTAATCGTTTCATTTAATTCCAGTTTCCCACGACCGAGGTCTATCAGCACTCCAATAATCGCTCTTACCATAGAGTGCAGATACCTGTCTGAAAGAATCCTGAAGACTATCGTGCATTTTGATTTATTAATCCTGTAATCCAGTTTCATCAGATTACAGCAGAAACCATGTTTATCTTCTGTATTCTTGCACAGTGACTTAAAAGAATTATATCCGATAAGTATTTTAATAAATTCGTCTATAACTTTAAAGTCAAGTTTGTAATTTAATTTGAAATAATAATTTCTTCCGATAGAAATTTCACGGGTTGTAATCCTGTAAATGTACTCTCTTTTCTTAGCAGAATATCTTGCGTGGAAATCATCCTTGGCTTTTTTGATTGATTTGACTGTAATTGCTGAAGGGAGCATTGAATTCAAAGAATAAAGGAATTTATCGCAATCGGTGATTAATGTATCGGTTCTGAAATTTGCCGTCTGGTTATAGGCATGAACGCCAGCATCAGTTCTGCCAGCGCCAGTAACTGAAATGCTATTCTTTAAAAGTTTACTTAAATTTTCTTCGATGCACTCCTGGACAGTATTCCCGAACTTTTTCTGTCTTTGCCAGCCGTAAAATCCACATCCGTCGTATTCGACAGTGATTTTATAATTGTTCACGAATGGAATCGGTTAAAAAGACTTTACAAAGTTTAGTTTAATTCCGTCTATTTTGTTTTCGGGTGATTGAGTGAAGCCACTGCTGACTTTTATTCCAGATGAATTTACTTTATTCGTTAATACTAAAGCGCTGATTCCGCTAACCAGTCTGTTAATAATCAGACCTGTTACAAAAACAGTACTTAGATTATAGGTTCTTTCACTTTTTTTCCTTTGCTGGTCGAATTCTCCCTGATTTGTCGGAGAATCCCAGTTCCAGAAATGAGTATTTATATCGTAAATCTTATCGTACTGACCGCTCTGAAGTTTATCGTTGTTATACTGGTAAATGTTCAGGAAAGAACCTACATTGGCAAAATAATCGTCGTCTTTGCCGTCTTTATTCAGTCCTGCATGAACGGATGCGAAAGAACGTGAATCATCTTTTAAGACTCCTCCGTAATAATTAACGCCGAATAGTCCGAGCCACATAGCGGCTTCAGCTCCAAGAAAATAAGCACCTACGTCCATACGTCCTGTATAAAAGTGTCCCGCACCCGGCAGCAGTGCAGAAAGAAGTATTGAAATACCGGGTGACTTTTTGTCAGTGACTGAATTTGGTAATTCCTTTTGCTCTTTAAATGAATCTTTAAGAAGTTCATCAGAAAGATTAAGGAGCTTATAACTGTTATCGTTATCTTGTATGTATTGTGCTGACAGATTTCCTGAAATCAGGAAAACAATTATTATTAAAGTTATCTTATTTATCATTTAATAGTTTTTCGATTCTTTTTGAAAATTCTTCAGGCTCTAAAAATCCTGTTACTCGAAGCTCTTTAATTTCTTCTCCGTTCGGTTTCATGAAGATAACAACAGGCAGCCCTTTAATACCGTATTTAGCAGTAATATCGGGATTTTCCTTAGTTAAATCAATCTTAATATTGTTTAAATTTTTAGAAAGTTCAACGACTTTTTCATCTGTATAAGTGTACTTGTCGAGTTCCTTGCACTGCGCACACCAGTCGGCATAAAAATCTATAACGACGGGTTTGTTCCCGTTTTTAACAGAGGACTCTATTTGTTCAAGGGACGCAAGATTTGTCCATGTAACTTCTGCGGAATGAGATTCGGGTTTTAACAGCCATGTACCTGCCGCAATACCAACGATTGCAATAATGTACTTAAATTTGGTGTACCCTTTAGCATTAAGTCCTTTGTTATCGAATAATATCAGATAAATACCGGAAAATAAAATCGAAAGAGGGAATATAATATTATAAACGTTCTCCGGCATAAGCGGACCGAGAGTGTTTATTGCCATTACAATCAGCACAAGCCCGAAAATGATTTTAACGCTAAGCATCCATTCACCCGAACGCGGTAGTTTGCTGATTGAGCTTGAGAATGCAGCAAGAAAAATATAAGGAACTCCGAGCCCTAACGACAAAATAAAGAAAAGGAAGAAACCCATGAAAGGATTTCCGAGTTTACCTACATAAACCAGCAAACTCAGCACTATCGGACCTATGCATGGTGCAGCTATAAAACCTACGAGTAAACCCATCATAAGAGAGCCGAAATATCCTGAGCGGTTTTTGTTACCGGCAAGAGCAAGAGACTGAGGAACCCTGATTTCCCATAACCCAAACATAGATGTTGCAAGTGCAAGAAATATTGCAGCAATAAATAATACAACTATCGGATTCTGTAAAGCCGTTCCGAGCATGCTTCCCGTCAAAGCAGCAACGAGACCCATTAATGAATAAGTAACAGCCATTCCAATTGCATAAAATACACCCATTAAAATACTCTGCAATTTGTTACCGCTTGACTGAGCGCCGAAATAACTAATTGTTATCGGAATCAACGGATAAATGCACGGAGTCAGGTTCAAAGCAAGACCCCAGATGAAAATAATAAGTATTCCTAATAATAATCCTCTTTCTTCGATGAAATTTGAAACTTTCATCTCATCAGGATTTTGTCCTTCCTGTCTTACGTTTTCTTTTAACTGAGAATCTTTACCCGATTCCTGTTTAGCTGTTTCAACCGGTTTTGAAAAGTCAATCTTTTCGAAAATCTCTTTATTTGCAAGTGCACCCGTTTTAGAGATATTAACTTTAATTTCACTTTTTATGGTCTTGGGAGGATAGCATGCATTATTATCGCACGCCTGATAAGTCATTTCAATAGGAACGACAAGTTCGCCATCTTTTACGTTTTCTTTCGGCAAGAATGTTAAGCCAACCAGAAATTCGCCTTCATATACAGGAATTTCTGTATCAGAAAACGAGAATTTATACATTTTATGCGGAGGGAAAAAAACAGCAATTTTATTAAGATTCTCCGATTTTGAAAGAACCTCAGTCTTTATGTACGAATCATCAGAGGGATTATAAGAATTAATGTGATATTTCTCATTAATCTTAACCTTAAGTGCTATTTTAACAGTATCTTTTACGGCGTAAGAGTTCCTGTCGCTGTAAACTTTATACGATAAATGTTCTGATTCCTGCGCATAAATGTTTACCGCAAAAATTAATAATGCAAATATTAGAATTGACTTTCTCATAGTATGGAAAATTGTTAAATAACAATAAACTTATGTCGAATACGTCTTATAATCAATTGAAAAAGCCGACAGAATCCTAAACATATTGATTATCTCTTGATTTTTTGCTATTTTTGTATAATGTAAATGAAAATTTACTTCTTTTTGAGATTTATAAACAAAACAAAGGAGATAAAATTTGAAACCAGCAGCAAAAATTAAATCAAAAAATGACAATCCATTAAGTGAATTGATTGATGATGAAGTATTCAATACTTTAAAGAAATATAAACTGCTCGATGAAAAAGCAATTAGAGATTATAAAATCAGACAAATGTATAAAGATATGAGACGTGAAATGAGCGCCGGTGAAGCAATTGATAAAATTCAGGAAATGTTTCCGTACCTTCAGTTTGATACTATAAGAAAAATAGTATATCAGGTATCAAAATAAAATTGTTATTAAGTTTCTTATAAGCCGGTAGATTATCTATCGGCTTTTTTTATTCCCTTCTATTGTTTAATTTTCCTGAAATAAAATATTATATGATGAATTATATTAAAGTTGAGCAGGTTCTCACTGATTTTCTTAAGAATGAAATCAAAAGAATAGGTGTACAAAAAGCAGTTATAGGTTTATCCGGCGGTATTGATTCTGCGGTATCTGCTTTTTTGACGGTTAAAGCACTGGGTCATGAAAACGTTCTTTGCATAATGATGCCCTATAAAACAAGCAGTAAAAACAGTCTTGAAGACGCACAAAAAGTGGTTGAGATTCTAAATGTAAGGTCGAAGATTGTTGATATTTCAAAAATGGTTGATGCATATATTGATACACTGGAAGGCGAAGTTTCAATCGTGAGGAAGGGAAATGTTATGGCGCGAATGAGGATGATTGTCCTTTATGATGAATCGGCAAAGGAAAAAGGTATAGTTGTTGGGACATCGAACAAGACCGAGCTATTTCTTGGATACTCTACTTTGCATGGTGATTCGGCATGTGCCATAAACCCGCTTGGTCAATTGTATAAAACTCAGATTTTTGAACTTGCAAAACATCTAAACGTTCCCAAAGAAATAATTGATAAGAAGCCGTCTGCTGATTTATGGGCAGGACAAACGGATGAAGAAGAAATGGGAATTACTTATGCAAGGGTTGATAAATTACTAACAGCTATGATTGATGAGGAAAAGTCAGACTCAGAATTGCAGAAAATGAGCTTTGAAGAGGAGTTCATTATTAAAGTAAAAGGTATGATAAAACGAAATGAATTCAAGGGATTGCCTCCGGTTGTTGCAAATCTAATGGGCGTGGATTTATCATGATTCTACGCAGTATAATAATATTCCTTCTCACATTTTCAAGCCTTTATTCGCAGAATAAATATTATAAAAATGCGGTTGTTAGTTCAGCGAATGAAATTGCTTCAGAAGTCGGCATTAGTATCCTTAAACAGGGTGGGAATGCCATTGATGCGGCTGTAGGAGTTGCGTTTGCGCTTGCAGTCGTTTATCCTCAGGCAGGTAACATAGGAGGCGGGGGATTCCTTGTGCTGCGCTCTTCGGAAGGATACGAAACGTCAATAGATTTCAGGGAAACAGCCCCGCGTTTATCTTCAAAGAATATGTACCTTGATAATGAGGGTAATGTTATAGCTGAATTAAGCACACTGGGACATCTTGCTTCAGGCGTACCCGGTTCTGTTGCAGGCTTGCTTTATGCACTCGAAAAATACGGGACGATGCCGAGGGAAAAAGTTCTTTCGTATGCGATTAATCTTGCTGAAAAAGGATTCAAAATTAATTATGATCTTGCAAACTCGATAAACAACAACAGAAATGATTTTGATAAATTCGAAGGTTCTTCAAAGATATTCGGGAAGAAATTCCGTCAGAATGAATTGTTTATACAAAATGACCTTGCGAATACATTAAAGGAAATTTCTATAAAGGGAAGGGATGGATTCTATAAAGGTCCCGTTGCGGATATGATTGTTGCTGAAATGCTCAGGGGAAAAGGAATAATTACACACGAAGACCTTGCTAATTATAAACCCGTTGAAAGAAAAGTAATAAAAGGGAAGTATAAAGATTATGAAATTATTACGATGGGACCTCCATCGAGCGGGGGTATCTGCGTCATTTACATGCTAAATATACTCGAAAACTATAACCTGAAATCAATAGGCAGGGCAAGCATTGATTACATAAATCTACTTGCAGAAACAATGAAACGAGTTTATGCAGACAGGAGCGAATACATGGGGGATTTGGACTTTTATAAAGTGCCTGTAGATGTGCTGATTTCAAAGTCATACGCAAAAACAAGATTCGAAGATTTCAAATTTGGTGAAGTAACTTCTTCGGAAAAAATTAAACCGGGCAATATCAGCAAGGAAAGTCCTCAGACGACTCATCTTTCTGTTGCAGATTCAAAAGGAAACATGGTCTCACTTACAACTACGCTTAATGATACATACGGCAATAAAGTTGTGGTTGACGGAGCGGGATTTCTTCTTAATAATGAAATGGATGACTTCTCGGTAAAGCCCGGAGTCCCGAATATTTTCGGACTGGTAGGTAATGAAGCTAATGCTATAGAGCCGGGCAAAAGAATGCTGAGTTCCATGACACCGACATTAATACTCAAAGATTCAAAGCCTTTTATGGTTGTCGGTTCACCGGGAGGCGGAAAAATTATAACATCCGTGCTTCAGACAATACTTAATGTAATAGAATTCGGAATGGATATTCAGGATGCAGTCGATGCTCCTCGTTTTCATCATCAGTGGCTGCCGGATTTACTACAGGTTGAAAAAACTTTGTTGTCGAGGAATAAAATGAAGAAGCTATCAGAGCTGGGCTATGATTTGAAAACAGTTTCCGATTTCGGTAGGGTGGAAGCAATCGTTTTTAATCAGGACGGGACACTCTCGGGTCACTCTGATAAACGTGGTAGCGGCAAGGCATTAGGGTATTGATATAAAAAAGGTATCCACTTTGCAGCGGATACCCTTTATAAAATATTCTTTATCTAAATTATAAAATTATAAAATTAATACCCGAGGATATTGCAAATCTCTTGCCGATGTTTGCATCAAGATTGAAGGCAAAGAAACCTGTTCGTACAGTACCACCTAAAACTAATCTGAAATTATTATTTCCGTCAACGGTTACTTTTACCGGAGTTTTAGTGTCGTTCGAGCTTACATAATTGTACGAAAAGTCAGCCTTGAAACTTTCATACTGAAGTGCAGCATAACCGGTAAGGAATTTATAAGTTTTACTGACTTGTCCGTTAATGAAGAAATTACCTGATTTCCAGAGGTCGTTATTATCAGGTTCCGTAAAATACATTCCCTGATAACCGCCCTGTACAGCTATGTCAACAGGACTCTTTGGGAAATAATGGCTGATGTTATGTCTAAGCGTAAATCCAAAATAAGAAATTGAACCGACATCACCGACTTTAATTTTTGGGAGGAAACTTATTGAACCGTCTGTACCATACAAAGTACCAAATGTAATTTCAGGAATAAAGAACGGGACTGAAGTTGTTTTTAGTACACCGCCTATTAAATTAATATCCTGTCCTTGGACATAATTACCGTTTTGATCGT
>JBHELA010000196.1:0-3358 GCA_041859005.1 Ignavibacteria bacterium | reverse complement strand
TCCCCCTCTCAAATCGAAAAGCTTTGCAACATACTAAAATGCCTCCCCAACGACTTATTCCTCTGGATACCCGGCAAGGACGAAACCGCAACGGAACGCCATCCCCTCTGGAAAATCCGTGAGAAAGAAATAAAATCCGTCACCGAACTCGGCAATGAAATCCACGCCGAAAATTTCCACGATTTTATCGAAAAAGTAAAACAGCTTGAAGAAGGTATGAAGGGGTAGTTGAGAAAATTACTGCAATAACTGACACAAGGATCAAAGGTTATTCAGATACGGCAAATATTATCTAAAAACAAAACGGGAAAAAACTACATTCTCCCGTTCTAAAATATATCGAATTAGTTTAAAACTACATTTTCTTATTCGTCTGCCTTTTTACGAAAGCTTTAGGATTCATTATGGGTAAAACTGCATTTTGAAGAAAAGTTCCAGCGCATTTTGCAAGAAGAATTGCTCTGGAATGAGAAAGAGAAATACTAATGAGAGTAACTTCTAAAGGTTCGGGAAGTCTATAAATATTATTTGCTTCATCAACAAATTGTTTTAGATCCTTTACAAAGAACAAGTTTGACAAAGAAAGAAATCCAAGTTGATTTTTCTTTTCAGCGTCAAGAAACACTTTTACATGAACCTGAATATTTACCATATTATCAGGAACCGAAGCATTATTTATGCAGGTAACTTCAAAAGTATAATTTTTGAAACCTCCTTTAGTTTCACTGTCCAGTTTAATAAATTCTTCTATCATTTTTACCCAAAATTCAGTGACGAATAAGCCTCTGAACTGCATATCCACAGTCACAGCATTTTCTGCAATTTTGTTAGCTCGTTTTTCCATATAGAGTTTGTGTAGTGATTGGTTCAGAACTGTAACTATTTATTTCGGATGAATCATTCAAACTAATTACACCAAAACCCCATACATGTTTGCTTTGATGGTCAACGTTTCCAGATTCTGTAATAATTTTCATTTCATAAGAAAAGCCCAAATCCTGAGTAGCAAACTTCGGCACGAGAACAATATCTTTATCAAAAACATCTTCTATCTTAGCAATGGTTTCGATAGTGAAATTATGACTACCATTAAGCCATTTAGAAATTTCAGATTCCTTTTTCCCAAGTTTTTCAGCGAGTTGTCTTTGATTAATACCTTCGGCTTTCATATATTCGAACACTTGTGCACCAATATCAACTGATATTCTTGTCATTCTTTTCTGGTAGGAAGGAATTCTTTCTAATAATTTCTCAAATATTTTGCTCATAATATAATTTAATTGTCTTCGAGATTAAAATTTAAATCACCAATGATTCTATTATCTGTAATTGTGATTTCATCTAAATCAATTTTTTTAGTAATTTCTTTATCTACAATATCTAACAGTTTAACGTTGGCTGATAGTTCAATTGAATCCTGAGTTGCTCTAACTTTTTTAACACCACCGCCGCCTAAAACAATAGCAACTTTTCCAAAAAGCAGACAATACAGTCTTAGATTACCTTCTTTAAACTTGTAGATATTGCCATATTCATTTGTTAAAAGTGTTTCTAAACAACCTCTTTTATTAATCATTAAATCGATTTTACTGGAAATTTCACTAATTTGCTTTGTTTTATTAGTAGAGTATTTAGTAAGAAATTTGTCAGTTTCAGATTCAAATTCATCATATAGTTTAATAGTATAAAAAGCTGCTTTTTTACCAAATTTAAACTTAATTATTTCAAACCCTTTTAACTTCACTTATAAATTAAGTATAAGATTTGGAAAAATCAAGTGTGAATTTAGTAATACTTTAATAATATTCTTATTGGTGGATATTTTCATATGTATTTTCTTGCAATAAATAATAATATGACAAATTATGTTCATTTTTTAAGATTTTCAAGGGGGATTTAATTTATCATACCTTCCTTTCAATGTGGAGCAAGGAAAGGTGAGGAAAAAAGAACATAGATTAAATAACTTTATTTAAATCGATTTTAAAACCAGCATTTTTAATTTCTTTTGCTAAATCCATTTTCCATCCAGCGGAATTATCGCAGGGAATATATATTATTCCGTCATAATCAGTCGGTTTTTCAACTTTATCTTTAATTAAAACACAAACATTTTCTCTTCCAATTTTTCCCATAAAATAACCCAGTTCAAAAATTACATTTTGACGAGCTCTTAAATTTAAACTACTTTCTTTTTCTTTCACATTGCCTACATCATCAGGTGTAAATAGTATTATTGCAAAGTTTACATTGGAATGCTTTTCAAATTTTTCAATAATAGTTGCTCCTTTATTTGATTGCTCATGAAGTATAATAGGTTTAATATCAAGTTTCTCAAGAAATCTTGCAACTTGTTCTTTTAAAGCATTATCGTGACCATGAACAATAAAAATATTGTTATCCCTGTTTATAGATTTATTTATGTTTGATTTATTATTAGACGAAATAGTTTCTTCAATGGTAAAATCTTTATTCTCTTCAATATATCCAATAGTTTCATCGATCATATCAATTATTACACCAATTGCATCAAAATAATAAGGGGAATCAAAAATTATAGTAAAAGGATTTACATTAGGCATAATATATCCACCAATCGCGGGTGGTGGACCTATTGTAAAAACTTTAAATCTATTAGCTTTTTTAATAATTATCTCAATATATGATATCTTTTTACAAATTTTTGTTCTTATATCTCTTTTTGAAGAACTTGTATTTTTATATTGACTCAGTAAAGACTTGAATTCTTCTAGATCTATTATAAATTTGTTGTTCATATAAAAACTTAATTGAATTTAGTATATCCTTAATAAAATAAAATTTAAAATAATCCAAAGAGGCTCGGTTGATTGTTTGTTTTAAGTTTCCAGTGGTCGTGTCATTCTCTGTATGCAATGTCATCTTTTGTTTCTTCAAATTATAAAAAGATTTCAATTATTACAACTTAAATATTTTTATAAGAACTTACTGATTTTCTATGGAATTAAATATCATTTTTGAGAGTCCCCCCTGAATTTATTTATTGACATTTCTAAGAAAATTGAATAAGTTAGCAAAGAGGAATAAGAGGAATATAAACAGAGTATTACGATTTTGTACATGTTCCAAATGCACACCGCATCATTAAGTTTATAAAGAGGTTTTCCTTTTCAGATTTATTATCTCAAAAATATTCAGTGTATTCCGCAGTTTTTTCATTGCAGTCAGTTTTGATCTGTTCTTGTTGTTAATGAATTATTTTAATAATCACTTTTTTATTAACTTAAATTATAATTATATGACAGACAAGCAAGAAAACATTCAGAGTATGCACTATGCAGTTAAAAAGATTAATGAAGAGAATCAATCCGTTGTGTCA
>JBHELA010000116.1:0-5796 GCA_041859005.1 Ignavibacteria bacterium | reverse complement strand
CCGCGGCTCTTTCCTCACCATGAAATCAGTACTTAAACCTATGATGAAGAAAAGGAGAGGTCATATAATTAATATTATTTCTGTAGCTGCTAATACTGTCTATTCTGATAGTTCGGTTTATTCAGCCTCAAAAGCCGGACTGCTTGCACTTTCTAACTGTGTGCGAAAAGAAGTTAGAAAATTCAATATTAAAATTACAAACATTCTTCCCGGTGCAACTGAAACTGCAATGTGGGATGCAAGAACAAGGCAGAGACACAGAAATAAAATGATGTCACCTGATGATATAGCAAAAATTACTCTTCAGGTATTCGAACAGCCAAAAAAAGTATTAGTTGAGGATATTATTATTCGACCGGTAAAGGGAGATTTATAGTGCTGGAAATTACTTTATGGCATTGGGCTGGTTTTGTAGGGTTTCTGATACTGATGCTTGCACTCGATCTCGGTGTATTTAATAAAAAACAGCATGAAATATCAGTGAAAGAAGCTCTCATAACGAGTGCCGTATGGGTCGCTGTTTCACTGGCTTTTAATGCTCTCGTTTTTTTCCTCTGGGACCATCATAAGGCTCTCGAATTCCTAACGGGTTATTTGCTGGAAAAATCTTTAAGCGTTGATAATATTTTCGTATTCATACTGCTCTTCAATTTTTTCGACGTCCCCAAAAAATACCAGCATAAAGTTCTTTTCTGGGGAATATTTGGAGCTTTAATCATGAGGGCGATTCTGATTTTTATCGGCACTGCTTTGATTGCAAAGTTCAGCTGGATTATTATTATCTTTGGCTTGTTCCTTATCGTCGCAGGGCTTAAAATGGCGTTCCAGAAAGACGAGAAGATCCATCCTGAAAAAAATCCCGTAGTTAAGTTTGTAAAAAGATTTATACCCGTCACTCCGGAATACCATAAAGACAAGTTCTTTATAAGGAAGGGCGGTTTGTTTGCTACTCCCCTTTTCATTGTACTTATAGTAGTTGAAACTACTGATTTAATCTTTGCATTCGATTCTATTCCTGCTATACTTGCTATTACTTACGACCCGTTTATTGTATTCACCTCAAACGCTTTTGCTATACTCGGACTTCGTGCTTTATACTTTGCTCTTGCAGGGTTTATGGATAAGTTTCATTACTTAAAGATGGGACTCTCCGTAATACTTGTGTTCATCGGCATAAAAATGCTCATAGCAGGGGTTGTCCATATCTCAACAGTACTTTCACTTATAGTAATACTCGTCATCCTCGCAATATCTATAGGTGCCTCGATGGTAAGAAATAAAAGACTGGCGTAATTGGGTTTTAAGAAATATCTTATTCTCCTTATTCTTAGTTCTCTTTGCGTACTTTGCCTTCGAGTCGCAGATCCGCCGTTTTGATTGGCGGACGATCCTTGCGGTAAAATCTCTTGCTCTTAGCAATAAAATAAATTTTCTCTGCGGTAAAATTCTCTATTATTACTTGTCTTCTCTCTGTGTCCTCCGTGACTTCTCCGTGAACCAATTCCTATAAAATCTTTTATTGCGTTTGCATCTCTTTCTGCGCCGTTATCTTAGTGCTACTATCCGTAAATATGTTGTAATAAAAACAAACTTATTACAAAATAAAAACTTTCAAATTATCTGCATTTATTCCACATATGAAACAATTTTTATGCTCTCTTTGCGACCTTTGCCTCCTTTGCGTTAAAAATCATTAACTTTAATTTCTCTTTATTTTGTTTATAGCCAAAGGCTACGTCGTAACCTTAGTGAATTTAGTGGTGATATCTCTTGATCTAATCACGTATCACAAGTTTCTTACTTCCTTATTCATTTTGAAACCTCCGCGGCTTTACAAATTGTGATTTAGGTTTATCTCTAAAATCTCAATGAGTTTTCATCCATTTTAGTTACAACTTCATTCGTATATTTATAAAGTTTTACTAAAGTTTGAGTAGAATCATTAGCACTTTGAGGTGTAATAACCACAAAATTCATAGTTGAATTGTTTGGATTATTGTCAACCCAGGTACCTGAATTCGCATAAACACATTTCTCATTAAGATAATTCTGATACATAGTAATTTTAGCCGCATGAGTATGACCAAAAACTACAAGTCTTTTATCTGAACCTGGATTCATAAAGTATTGCAGAGATGCCTGATAATCTATGAAAGTGTTCGAATTAGCAGAATCTATTGCAGTATTAATAGGAATATGTACAGGCACATTGTTTCGGGTTTGTCTTGCTTCCCAGGTATCCTGAATCCCGTTGAAAAAGTTAACATTTATAAAACCACCAGGAGTTAATTGAAAAGGAACAAGGTCGTTAAATTTATAAGCTCCGGTAAATCCATTAACATTGGTTACAATAATATTCTCATCAAATCTATTGGTTATCGGGTATAGATGCAAAGTTACATACCACGACATCCAGTAATTAAAAAGTAAAAGCTGCGATTCACCACCCGAAGTGTTTGGAGTAATAACGGGTGTTGTATCACCCGGGTGAGGATTTCCCTGTACTATGGAGAGGGCAGCTAATCTTGTGAAAAAATACCCCGGAGGCAAAATTGTGCCCGGTGCTACAGTCTGGTTAGATATAGGGTCTGGTGAACCTATGAAGTTGTATCGGTGACCGTGCTCTATTGCTATTTTAGGCAGCCCTACTGGAGAATAAGTACCTACTCCCTCAGCATCACGTGCTTGATGTATTCCCGGAAGAACACCTTCAATACTTGCCGCCGTAATTGCTAAATCGTGATTGCCCGGGAGATATGTAACTCTAATCAGTCCTTCCTGAATTATACTATTTAATGAAGTAAACACACCACTATTTGCAGACGCAATATTTCTTACAAAAGAAGCCTGATCTGAACCCTGATATGTATTTGTCGTAGCAGGAACAAACCACTCATCAACCAAATCTCCTGCGATTACAAGTTCTTTAACATTCGGTGAAACTTTTATTTGTTTAATCAATTTTTCAAGAGCCGGAAGGTTATTCTTGCACTGAGCGTAAGTGAGGTCTGAACCAAGATGCATATCGCTAATAACAACAACCATATTTCTTTCAAATCCGCCGTTACTAAACGGGTTTATTCCGGAGTTTGAAGGACCTGTTGGGTCTGAATTATTGCAGGCTGTAAGTGTAAATAAGAACAACAGAAAAAAGATTACGCTGGTAATTCTCAATAATGATTTCATAATTAGTCTTTATTAAATTTTCCTACTCATAAGGCTTTTCGGATGCGCCCCGAATTTGAAATGGTTTCTGGTCTCCATTTATTATTATTTTAAAAATGCAGCAATAATAATGAATTACTGAAATCTTTATTACTGCTGTACTTTATTACTTATCGAAATTAAATCAAGTTCATTTTTTTGTCGTTAAAATCTCAATGAGTTTTCATCCATTTTAGTTACAACATCGTTCTCAAAGTTGTACAGCTTTACTAAGGTTTGCGAAGAAGCATTAGCACTCTGTGGTGTTATAACTACAAAATGCCTTGATGTCAAATTTGGATTGTTATCAATCCATGTTCCGGAATTCGCATAAACACATTTCTCATTTAGATAATTCTGATGCACAGAAATCAGTGGTACGTGAGTATGACCAAAAACAACGAGTCTTTTGTTCGAGCTTGGATTCATAAAGTACTGCATTGACGACTGATAGTCTGTATAGGTGTCTGAATTAACCGAATCGATTGCTATTGGTGCATCGATATGAACAAGCACATTATTTTGTGTTTGTCTTTGCTCCCAGTTATCCTGACTTCCATTGTAAAGATTCACGTTTATAAATCCCCCCGGAGTTAACTGATAAGGAACAAGGTCGTTTACTTTAAACGTCCCTGTAAACCCATTCATATTCGTTACGATAAGATTCTCATCAAATCTATTAGATATCGGGAACATATTCAGTGTCATATACCAGTCCTTCCAGTATCTGTAGAGTAAATCCTGTGAAGTACCGCCCGAAGTGTTTGGTGTTACAACAGGTGTGGTATCGCCCGGAGGAAGATTTCCTTGTTGTTGAGCAAGTGCGCCTATCCTTGTGAAAAAATATCCCGGAGGCATTATAGTGCCCGGTGCAATTGTCTGGTTAGAAATCGGGTCCGGAGCACAGAAGAAATTGTAGCGGTGCCCGTGTTCTATTGCTATTTTAGGCTGTCCAACCGGAGAATAAGTCCCTAAACCCAGCATATTATCGCGTGCCTGATTTACACCCGGAAGAATTGTTTGAATACTTGCCGCCGTAATTGCTATATCGTGATTACCCGGAACGTATGTGACTAATATAAGACCTTCCTGAATTATACTGTTTAATGCAGCAAACACACCGCTGTTGGCAGCCGCAAGTCGTGTAACAAAACCTGACTGTCCTCCACCCTCGTAAGTATTAGTCGTAGCGGGTACAAACCACTCATCAACCAAATCTCCGCCGATAACAAGTTCTTTAACATTCGGAGAAACTTTTATCTGCTTAATCAGTTTTTCAAGTGCCGGAAGGTTATTCTTACACTCAGCATAGCTAAGATCGGCGCCAAGATGCATATCGCTCATAATAACAATCATATTCCTTTCAATCCCGCCATTGCTAAATGGGTCTATTACTGGGTTTGATGGACCTGTTGGATTATTATTACAAGCGGTAAGTATAAATAAGAACAACAGAACAAAAATTACATTGGTAATTCCTAATAATGTTTTCATAATCTTCTTTCATTTATTCCCTACTCATAAGGCTTTTCGGATTCGCCCCGTTTTTGAAATGGTTTCTGGTTTCCATTTGTTAATACTATGATTATTACTTTATGCATTCAGACAAATATTTATTCTTATCTTATTAATAACTATGGATTTAATTCCCCGCCGTTTGCGGCAAAATCTTGTAATGTTTTAAACTTATAAAGTCTCATAGGGACTAAATATTTATAGCAATTGAGTTCAATTTTGTTAAAGTCCCGTAGGGACGAAATATTTGTTAACATAATATCCCGCTGCTTGCTGTGGAGAGCATCATTAGTACTGCTGACACTTTTACATGGTGGAAAATTTATTCTCAATATGTTTCTATATAAATTTAACTTTTTTACTTCAAGTATCGTGCCAATTATAAAGTGCATTTAATGCCTATATTCGTAATGTAGCACTAAATATTTTCTCATTATGAGACAGATTTTCTCATTATGAGACATAGCTATTATGGGTACTTAGATGGTAAGGAATAATAAAAGGGTGTAATTTTCTTAGGACTTTAATCTGATATGGTTATAAGAAAAGTTTATTCGGATTAAATTAGAAGTAAATATATAAGAAACTAATTAATTGGTTTTTCTAGTTCACAAGATATTTTATCTAATTTAAACCCTTCACGAGCATTCCCCATTAACCATAAAGTTTTATCAAGAATTCTAAGATCAAAATTATAGTCAGTTTTAAAATCATTCTTAAGCTTATTAATAGTTTTTTGATATTTTATTAACAATGCTTTTACGATGTTCTGATAGTTAAAATAATAATCAGTAACTAATTGTAAGTAGTTTTGAGTAGTAACATTTGGAGGATTATTTAGCCTTGGATATTTAGCCAATTCGACATTTATACATTGCAATACTATTACAGCTCTTTCTACAAAAGAATCATAAATGACTATTTGATTCGGATAAATACACCAAAGTAATTTTGAAGTAGCAGATAACCATTTTCGTTTCTTCACATCATAAAGCTTGGAATGCAATTCTCGAAATTTGCATTTAATATCTAATTCTTCATTAGAATTTATAGTATGAGCATAGTTTATAAATGCCA
>JBHELA010000093.1:0-3878 GCA_041859005.1 Ignavibacteria bacterium | reverse complement strand
ATTAATACCCTAAAAAATTGTGTGTTGACTTTTAAAGAATAAAAAATTATTTTTATATTAAAATAAAACTAAAAGAGGATTAGTACAATGAAAAAAACAATACTGTTTGTAATTGCTTTGGTTTGTTTGTTTGCAATGAGTGATAATTCAAATGCTCAAACTTATAAAGCCCCAAAAATTATCTATGGTTTTACATTAAATGGTAATATTGCCAATTTTGACGCTTATGGAACAGATTTTACGTTTGCCGAGAACAGAAATTATGGAATGATATACGGCAGAGGTATTACCGGACATATTAAGTTTGGATTAGATGATGCGAGAAAGAATCGATTAACTGTTTCGGCCTCTTGGGATGCAATGGTTAACAATAATGAAAGTTCGAAGATACCATTTTTTACGATTAATCCATCTGGACCAGCTACATTTTATCATCTCTGGTCTGGTGCTGTTGGGTATGAATATGGTTTTAATGCAAGATGTAATACAAAACAGTATATTGGCGGAGCTTTAACAGGCACTTATATTGTTTCAGGTGAAGGTACTATTTATCCGTTTGATAATACGTTTAGAATGGGCTTAATGTTTAATGGTGGTTTTGAGTTTGTTTTAAACAAAAACAAGACACTTGGACTTAGCATTGGCGGAAAATGGCATTTACCAAATATTTTCTTCCAAGAAAATGGAATAGGAAAATTAAATGATGGCACTGGTTCACCTGGAGCAGGATTCTGGAGAAAAATGGGAATTATCAGTATTACAGCAGGTCTTAATTTCTATTCAGGGGTTAAATAGCAAAACACAATTATTCAGAGTTTAAAGGAATGGCACAATGTGTCATTCCTTCTTATTTTATGAAGAAATATCTTGCCTCGGGATGAGGAACAACAATTGCATTAGTTGATTGTTCGGGAACCATTTGCCATTCTTCAGTCAAAGTTATTCCAATTCTTTCTGGTTTTAACAGTTCAAATAAGAACTTATTGTCTTCAAGGTTAGGGCATGCCGGATAACCAAACGAATACCTAGATCCCTGATATCCCTGCTGAAAAAGCTTGTTTATATCGTCAGCGTCCTTCATACCAATACCAAGTTCTTTCCGTATTATTTTATGCCAATATTCGGCTAGTCCTTCTGCGGTTTCAACTGATAATCCATGAAAGTATAAATATTCCTGGTACTGGTTCTTTGTGTATAATTCCTGAGCGTACTCTGTCGCCCGCTGCCCTACTGTAACAATAAAGAATGGTACAACGTCGAATTCATTTGAATTAACGTCTTTAAAGAAATCGCTTATACAAAGATACTTTCCTTTGTTTTGTCTTGGGAAAGTAAATCTAACCCATTCCTCAAGATTATTGTAGTCGATTTGTTGATCCCATTGTTCATGTAAGTTGTGAAGGTCTAAATCTTTTGGTTTAAATATTATTAAATCATTGCCGTCAGATTTACAGGGGAAATAGCCATATATTACTGTTGGACTTAAAAGCTTTTCTCTTTTAGCTTTAAGTTTAAGCTCATTAAGTTTAGGTCTTATTTCTGTATCAATGAGTTTATTATACTCTTCGTCTGATTTGCTGCGGTCTTTGTATATATTCCAGCTGCCTCTGAATAAAGCTATTTCATTAATATATTCGAATGCTTTTTCCAAAGGTATATCTGTTACTATTTTGCTTCCCCAGAACGGTGGAGTTGTAATGTTTGTTGTATCTTTAACCGTTTTTGAATAATTAATTTGTTCAGTCTTTTCTAAATTTTTTGATTCATCTTTACGCGGGTCTACGTAGATTTTCAAGTCTGGTCTGATTCCTTTTCTCTTATGCTCCATAATAGTATTCATATATTTCAGACCGTCGAATGCATCGTTAGCATAATAAACATCTCCTTTATACATAGCTCTAAGTTCGCCTTCAACAAATCTTTTATTAAGAGCCGCACCGCCAAGAATTACAGGCACTTCAATATTTCTATCGTTCATAATTTCAAGGTTCTCTTTCATTATTGCAGTAGATTTAACGAGCAATCCACTCATACCGACAGCATCTGCTTTTTCCGAAGAGTAGGATTCAAGCATCGCTTCGAGAGAACATTTTATACCTAAATTTATTACCTTAAATCCATTATTAGTCAGAATGATATCTACAAGATTCTTACCGATATCATGAACATCACCTTTGACAGTTGCAAGAACCATCGTTCCTTTTGTTGTTTCGCCCTCGACCTTTTCAATGTATGGTTCAAGATAACCTACGCATGCTTTCATACACTCAGCAGACTGCAATACAAAGGGCAGCTGCATTTGTCCAGAGCCAAATAACTCCCCAACGACTTTCATGCCTTCAAGAAGATGGTCGTTGATTATTTGCAAAGCAGAGTACTTCTTTAAAGCTTTTTCTAAATCCTTATCTACCCCTATCTTATCTCCGTCGATAATCCTTTGCTTGAGCTTTTCTTCAATCGTTATTTTAGATTCATCGATTTTTGATTTTTCAGCTACTTTTTCTTTAGCGTAATAGGCAATGAGCTCCTGAAGGGGGTCATATATACATCTTATTTCTTTCATATTATTTACTTCTGAATATTCTGCTTCTTGATTTTTGTAAAAAGATATAAATTGTTGTTAAGATTGCTGTTGATACAAGAATAAACATCCATGTTTTAAAATCAAGAATTATTATTTCGTAAAAAGTTCTTAAAATATTAATTATATAAGTGTCAATATTAACAGCGGATAAGGCAAAAAACAATACTAAAAGAAAAATACCGTACAAGTAGTAAAACCCTTTCTTTTCCTGCGACTCAGATATGACGATAAAGAAGTTTATCACAGAGAGAATTATAAGGATAATCATTACTGCCATTTCAGATTCCTCCTTAGGAATACTCAGGAAATGTGATACAACACCCTGAGTTATATAACTGCTTAATAACATATACGTGGAAGCCGTGATTACGAATGAAAATACGTCGCTTACGAAGTTTTTACACTTGTTGATATTTTTGTTCCGCATAGTTATTATAAAAGCGGGTAACCCTATACTAAAAATATTCAACAGAGATACTCTTCGAGGAGTCAATGGAAAATCCATTATTGACAGAAGCGATGCAAGTGTAAGATAAATCACGAGAAAGTTTTTTGTTAAGAATAACTTAGCAACTGCATTAACTGAGTTAACAATTTTGTTGCCTTCATTAAATATCTCGGGAAGCAATGAGAACTTATTTTTAAGAAGAACAATGTCTGCAACTTCTTTAGTTATTGAGCTACCTTCTTCCATTGCTATTCCTATATCAGCGCTTTTAATAGCAGGCAAATCGTTGACGCCGTCTCCAATCATTGCAGTGTGCCTGTGATGTTTACGGAAAGTTTTAATAATCTTCAGCTTGTGCTCGGGTTTTAAACGTGCAAAGAGAGTCTTATTAAATACAGCATCGGTAAAGTCAGCTTCATTCATGTTATCCAGCTGCATACCGGTTAATATTTCATTGTTTTCAACTTTCCAGCCTATATCATTAAGGATAGCAAGGACCGCCTCAGAAGAATCTCCTGTCAGAATCTTAAACTTTATACCATTCTTCTGAAACAATTCTATTGCTTCAAAGACATCCTCTCTAACAGTATCAGAAATTGAAAGGATACAGATAGGGATAATCTCTATTGAAGGATTGGCATCTTTAAAGTTTTTTATATCCACATTTCCGGATACTTCTCCAAAGAAAAGATTGCGGTGTACACTTAATTTATTATTATTGTAGAGATCAATTGCTTTCGACTTATCTTTTGCAGATAGTTTTTCTAATAATATATCATAAGCACCAAAAATAAATAATCTTTTGGTTGAATCAATCTCAAGTTCGAGCAAGCTCATCTTGGTATC
>JBHELA010000372.1:0-20438 GCA_041859005.1 Ignavibacteria bacterium | reverse complement strand
TCCGACTACTTTTATTCTGGCGCCATTTAGCTCGTGTGGTAATAGTTGAATGCTCATAAATTTACCCTTTCATTTATTTTTATATTATAAATTTTTGTTATTCTTTGTTTAAAGTTCATCAAACCAGTTCTTCACTGTTTTGAATATTGATTTTGCATTTAAAGTCGGTCTTACTGACGTACTTTTTCTTTTTATTATCTTATCAAAAGTGTTTAGTTGTTTTGCCCTGTGGAGTATAAGCCCAACCCCGGTTGCATATATTGGACTTTCTACCTCTTTTGAAAGTCCGCTTGAAAGCCCTCTCGGAGATCCAAGATTAACCTCAAGTCCTAATATCTGTTCTGCAAGTTCTTTAGTGCCTTTTATTAGCGAACCCCCTCCTGTTATGATAACACCCGCAGGTAACTCATCAAATATTTGTGAGTTCTTGAGTTCAATTGCTGCAAGTTCGAATATATCCTGCATCCTTGCCTGTATTATTCTTGCAAGTATACTCTTTCTAGTTTTCTTTGGAATTTTCCTGCTTATTGATTCGATCATGATCTCATCATCGTTCAGTATTTCCGATACCGATGCGAATCCGTATTCTCTTTTTATCCTTTCCGCTTCCTCTTCTGATATGCCCAGTGTTTCATATATATCCTTCGTTACAAGACTACCTGCAATTCCTATACCTGCAGTATACTTTAATGCTCCTCTTTTGAACACCGCAATGTCTGTCGTGCCGCCTCCAATATCTATCATAGCAACACCTACTTTTTTCTCTCCTTCTTCAAGTACTGCATGTGAAGATGCAATCGGCTCTAATACAATGTCATCTATACCTACACCGCAGTTTGTGACACAGCTTGATAGATCGTCAATAGATGAAACTAAGCATGTTATTATGTTCATCTTTGCCTCAAGTCTTACGCCATACATTCCTATAGGCGATTCGAATATTCCATCTTTTCCGTCTATATTATATTCCTGTGGTATCACCGATATAATCTGTGTATCACTGGGGATTTTCAACAGACTCGCCTGTTCAACAAGTCTCTGTATATCGCTTTCCTGTATTACTCTGTCGGGATTTTGTATCCCTATAATAGTATTTGTCTGAATGCATCTTATATGATGCCCTGCAATACCAACAGATACCGATTTAATTGGGATACCTGAATTAAGCTCAGCTTCATCAAGCGCCATCTTTATTGAGTCTATAGTCTTTTGTGGACTTACAACTATTCCCCTGTTCAAACCGTGTGATGGAGCTTTCCCTATTCCGATAATATCAACAGCACCGTTAGGCTTTTTATGAGCGACAATAACACATATCTTTGTTGTCCCTACATCAAGCCCAACAATAATTTCGTCATCCGATTTTTTACTTCTCTTTGTTACCATATATGTTTAATTTATTTTTGCAATTATCTGATTTGAAAATCTCATATCAACATATTCACAGTTCACACTCCTTAAAGTTATTTCCTCGTCCATGAATCTTTTAAAAAGCTCCAGCTTCGGCTTATAATATTCATTTGCGTTCTTATCTACTCTCTTAAAATAAAATGAAGTTAATTTGTCATTAGTCTTAACGATTATCTTCGAACTGTCCTTCATATTCACTTCAGATATTAAATTCTGTATGTATTTACCCTTTTCATAAGCTGCTTTTAGAAAATTCATAGCTGTATTAATATCAGCTTTGCTTTTTCTGTCATCAGTCCCTAATCCGTTTATAATCGGCAGGTCAAATGCTTTATCATAATTCTTTATAGGAAATATTTCTTGTTCTTCATCTATTAAATATATTTCATTGTTTTTTATTACTATCGCAATCGGCTTTTTCTCAACTACCTCTATTATAAGTTCTGATGGCGGTTCCTTGCTCACTACCACTTTCTTTATCTCTGGATGTTTTGCTACTCTGTCTCGTATAAACACTTCATTTAGCTCGTCAAGATTTATAGTTGAATCTGCTCTCAAACCTGCTGCGCTCAATATTTCATTCTCGCTGATTGTTATGTTTCCTTTTATTGTAATCTTGCTTATTAAAGTCTTGTTTCTCCAGTTATTAGCCAGAACTATAATTAATACGGTTATTATCGATAAAACAACAATCAGTAATAATATTCTGCCTTTGCTCATTTTTCGATGACCTTTTTTGTGAATTCATCACAGTAATTCGTTATAGTTCCTGCTCCCTGAAAAACCACTCTATCATTTCTCTTTAAAGACTTTTCCAGATGATTGTAAAGATCATTCTTATTTTCAAATAGATAACTTTCGCATCCTTTCATTTTTAATATTTCTAATATCAGCCTTGAGTTCACACCTTTAATTGATTTTTCCCTCGCTGGATATATTGGTAAAAGATAAACTAAGTCAGCAATGTTCAATGATGCAGCAAATTCATTATAAAACATATTAGTTCTTGTAAATGTATGAGGTTGAAATACGACTACTATTCTTCCCTTATCATTATCTTTTAAGGAAAGTAAAGTGGTTTTGATTTCTGACGGATGATGTGCATAGTCATCAAAGATCTTGAATTGTTTGCTGCACTTCAGTTCTAATCGTCTTTTAACTCCTTTAAAGCTGCTAATGCTTTTTATAATCCTTTTAGAATCATCACAAACAACACCGGAAGCCGTGATCGCCGCTAATGCATTATATACATTATGTTCACCCAACACATTCAGTGAGATCTTTTTGTTCTTATAATTAAATTCCGTCTTAAAATTTTCGTTCCTTAACTTCGATACTAAACCTGTAGATTTTATTCCGTACTTTAGAATATTCTTTTTCTTACTCGATTTAAATAGTTTTCTAATATTACTATCATCCCAGTTAATTATAAATGTACCATTTGGTTTTATCTTGGTTGCAAAATCTGCAAATGATTTTAACAAAATGCTTTCATTCTTGTAAATGTCAACGTGATCTAATTCAATATTATTAATGATTATTACATTGGGTTTTAAAGTCAGAAAGCTTCTGTCATATTCATCAGCTTCAACAATTGCAAACCCGCTTTCACCGTTTCTGTATGAAGCACCGCCTAATACATCTAAATTCCCTCCGACAAAAACTGTAGGATCAAATCCTGTATCTATTAGTATTTTTGCAAGCATTGATGTTGTCGTTGTCTTGCCGTGAGTACCTGATACTGCAATAAGAAACTTACCGTTGACAACATCCCCAAGTAATACTGCTCTCTTTATAGTCTTTATTCCCCTATCTCTTGCTTTCTTGTACTCTGGATTATCTTTCTTTACTGCAGACGTAAAAACGACTAAATCAGTTTTAGCATTTACATTACTTGTCTTATGTCCGGTAAAAATCTTTGCTCCTTTTGTTTCTAATCTGTCTGTTATAAATGTTCTTGTCATATCGCTTCCTGTCACAACATAACCCTTTTCCAGAAGATACTCTGCCAGACCGCACATACCAATCCCGCCAATACCGATGAAGTGTATTTGTTTTACACTTTCTTTCAGATATTTAGACTTATATCGCATTATGAATGCTTAATAAGTTTATGGAATTCTTCATATAGTTTCTTCTCATCGTTGAACTCGCTTAATCTAATTCTTAATAATTTCTTTCTGATCAATAACTTAATTCGAACTCTCTTTACACTGCTTTTTCCTGCTTTGTATTTTCTTCTTTCCCTCGAGAATTTTACATAAACTATATCCTTAAAAAATATTTCCCGCTTTCCAAACCTGTTTTTGATTTCAAATCTGTTTTCATAAAAATGCAATTCCTTTGATTTTATTATACTTATCAGATACGCAAGGAAAGTATATATAACAAAGAAAGCAGTAATGTATAGTATTGGGTCGTGTAGCACTATAGTAAACTCTTTTGCAATGAAGGTTCCTCTCAACATCGCATAAGCAATCAGAAAAACAAAGTATATAACCAGAAGTTTATAATAGTAATCTAACCTTGCTTTAAATATCTTTACCTGCTCAGTCATTTTAATATACTTTTAATTTCTTTGTAAATCTTTGATGGGGCTTCAATATCATATATCTTTGAAATGTTATCACTTAACCTTTTCAATTTTATTTCATCACCTAATAATGATATAATTTCTTCTATTAATGTTTCCCGGATATTGTTCTCTCTTATCATTACAGCTGAATCTCTGTCAACTAAAGACTTTGCATTTAATTCCTGATGATTTTCTGCAGCGTATGGATATGGTATTAATATTGCTGGTTTAGCCGTAAGGCTAAGCTCCATTATACTGCTTATACCTGCCCTGCAAATCACCAGATCGGATGCAGCATAAGCTTTATCCATATCATTTATAAACCCGTATATTTTGACTCGATCTGTAATATTACCAAACTTCTTAAATATTCTTTCGAAATTAACTTTTCCTGTCTGCCAGATAATGTTAATATTTTCTTCAGATAACTTTTCTACGTTAGCTTCAAGTACTTCATTAATGGCTTTTGAACCCTGACTTCCCCCAAACACAAAAATTGTTTTAGAACGTTTGTTTATGTTGAAGAATTTCAAAGCTTCTTCTTTATTGATTGATTTAATCTTACTCCTTACTGGATATGATATTTGTACAACATTGTCTTTTCTCTTTAGATATTCTTTGGTTTCTTCAAAATTCACTATAACTTTGTTCACCTTCGGTGATAAATATTTTATCACTTTACCCGGATACGAGTTACCTTCTTGAATAACACTGGGAATCCCAAGACTTACAGCAGATGACACAACTGGACCCGTTACATATCCACCCGTTCCTATAACAACATCAGGTTTATATTCTTTAATTATTTTCTTGCACCTGCTTAATGAAGTATAATATTTCATTAGAAAATTTATATTCTTCAGCATATTCTTTCTGTTAAGCCCAATCACTTCTATAAGTGCTATCTCGTAATTGTTCTCGGGCACGACTATTTCTTCCATCTTTCCTTTTGCGCCAATAAACTTTATGCTTGAACCTGCTTCATTCTTCATGACTTCGTCTGCAATAGCTAATGCAGGAAATATATGGCCACCTGTTCCTCCTCCAGTCATTATTACTCTCATATTTTTACCTCACTCATCTGCACTGCAGTCATATTTCTTTCCCTAAAAGAAGATATATTCACTAAAACGCCCGCTGCAATAGAATTGAATATCAACGCAGTACCACCGAAACTGACAAATGGAATCGGAACACCTGTAGTCGGAAAGATACCGCTAGCCACAGACATGTTTACAACAGCATAAAGTAAAATTATTGTAGTAATTCCAAAAGCAAGATATTTTCCAAATGGATCTGCAACCTCTTTTGCTGTTTTGTAACCTCTTAAAAGAATTAACATGAATAGTAAAACAACAAATAATGTTCCAATGAAACCGTACTCTTCTCCCATTATGGCAAATATGAAATCCCCGTATGACTCTGGAAGGAAAAACTCTTTTTGTACGGAGTTGCCCATACCAACTCCAAACAATCCACCGTTTCCTAGTCCTATTATCGCTTGATTTAACTGATGTTGAGCTGTACCTTTAGAACTGTATTCTGCGTAGTTTTCAATTCGTGTAAGCATATATGACTTTGAGAGTACAAACAAAACAGCGAAAGGAATTAAAGTTATAATTGTAACAGCAATATGTTTAAACCTTATCTTGGAAGTAAGCAAAAGGAGTATGGAAGACATAAATACTATTACCGCAGTCGAAAAATTCGGCTGGATAGCTATAAGCCCGCATACCAATAAAACATAAAATACTATAGGTAAATATCCTCTATATAAATCACCTAAATATGTTTCCTTTCTAACTAATAATGTAGAGATATGTAAAATCAATGCATATTTAGCAATATCTGAAGGTTGAATACTTAACGGACCTAAATATAACCATCTGTTAACATTCTTTACTGAAGAAGTTGTAAAAAGAACAATAATCAGTAATAGAATTGCACCAATAACAACAAACTTACTGGCATCTTGATAAATCCTGTAATCTATTTTTACTGCAAAGAAGAATAATACAAGTGATATTAAAACTTTAAACAAATGGGACTTTAGTAAATAACTCGAATCATCAAATTTGGTAGAAGCATAATCAGAACTTGCACTGTAAACCAAAGCAATGCTGAAGAATATCAGTAATAGAACCGGTATTAAGATGTAAATATCTATTTTATAATTAACTTTTTTCATTTTAGATTGTTTACTATACCTTTAAATACTTCGCCTCTGTGTTCGAAATTATTAAACATATCAAAACTCTTATATCCTGGTGAGAAAAGTACATAATCACCTCTCAAGGAATTATTCTTTGCAAAGTTGACTGCTTCGTCTAAACTATCAAAACTGTGTACTGTTTTAATATCCTTGTAGTGTTTGCTTATTGAATCACGACTTTGACCTATAGCACAAATAAACTTAACCCTGTCATTAATCAATGCATCTACAGTCTCAAAATTATCAGCCCCTTTTTTTCCACCCATTATTAGTACAATATTTTTATCAAAACTCTCGAGCGCAACATACATTGAGTCATAATTTGTAGCCTTCGAATCATTATAATATTGTACTCCGTTTATTTCCTTTACAAGTTCAATCCTATGCTCCACTCCTTTAAAACTCATTAGTACTTTATTAATCACACTATTACTTACATTAAATTTCTTAACAGCAAGTATTGCTGCCATAGAGTTCATAATATTATGAGTTCCTCTTAATTTTATTTCATCTTTCTTTATTACGCTTTCCATGGATTTCTCCTTGTAGCATACATCACCATCGTCAAGAAAACACTTTAAGATTATCTTATCGTTATTTATTTTCTCCTTACTGAATGCACCTATAGTTGAATGGATATCCTGTATCTTGCTTTTAAGCAGACTATCGTCATAATTTATTATTGTAAGATCCTCAGTACTTTGATTTTTACATATTTTGAATTTAGCCTTAACATAATTTTCAAAACTAAGATGCCAGTCTATATGATCGGGAGTAATATTAAGTATCATCGCAACTTTTGGTCTGAAGTCAACAGTATATTCAAGTTGAAAACTGCTAGTCTCCAGAACAACTATTGAATCGGAACTAAGTTTCGGTATTATTTCTGAAAAAGCCAGTCCTACGTTTCCGCAAACATGAACATCATAACCTGCTTCTCTAAGTATCGCTCCAGTTAACTCAGTGGTGGTTGTTTTTCCGTTAGTACCTGTAATTGCTATTATCGGTACTTCACAAAAATAGGACGATACTTCAACTTCACTTAGTATTTTAATATCCCTTTTTTCGGCTTTCTTTAATAAATCCGAATTTGGTGAAATTCCGGGACTTACGACAATTGCCTCAGCATCATAGATTTTATCACTATTTCGACCTAATTCGTAATCTATATAATAATTTTGGAAAACATTCTCGTCAAGATACATCAATTTCTCTTTTGGAGACGAATCACTAACAAAAACGGTCGCATTTTTCTTCTTTAAAAGTTTAGCTATACCAATACCGCTTCTGCCTGCTCCTAAAACCGTAATTTTCTTATTTGAAAAATCCTTAATCATCTTTATTACCTGATTTTAAATGTAGCTAATGTCATTACTGCAAGAAGTACTGCAATAATATAAAATCTCAATACTATCTTTGGTTCTGGTATACCTTTCATTTCAAAATGATGATGTAATGGTGCCATCAGAAATATCCTTTTTCCTTCCCCATATTTCTTTCTTGTATATTTAAAATAATATCTTTGAATTAAAACCGAAACGGTTTCGGCAAAGAAGATTCCTCCTAGAAGAGGTAATAGAAATTCCTTTTTAACTAGGATACTCAACATTCCAATTGCTCCTCCTAATGCAAGAGATCCGGTGTCTCCCATGAATATCTGTGCAGGATAAGAGTTGTACCATAAAAAACCTATTGCAGCCCCTGCAAATGCTGTACAGAAAACTACAAGTTCACCGTTTCCTCTTAAGTAAATGATATTAAGGTATTTCGACAATTCAATATTACCGGATATATACGCAATTATTCCTAATGTAAATATCACAATTCCTACTGTACCGGTTGCAAGCCCGTCTAATCCATCTGTTAGATTTACTGCATTAGAAGTTGCTGTTATTATAAATATTATTATTGGGACATATAAATACGCAAAATCAAATTGGTAGTTCTTTAAAAAAGGAATTGTGGTAATTGTATTTATTCCTTCAAATTGAGGTGCAAAATAAATAACTAAACCGACTACTAATCCAACAAACACCTGCCCTGCAAGCTTGTATTTTGCAACAAGTCCTTTCTTATACTTCTTAACCACTTTCAAATAATCATCTAAGAAACCAACCAACCCAAGTACAATCGTCGTAAAAAGTACAAGTAAAATGTAAATATTTCTCAAATCTCCCCATAACAAAACAGGTATTAATCCCGACATCAGAATTATCAATCCACCCATAGTTGGAGTACCGGCTTTTGACCAATGGAATTTCGGTCCGTCTTCCTTTTTTGCTTCACCAATCTGCATTTTCTTCAATAATGCTAATACTTTAGGACCAACATAAAATGTAAGAAGTAATGCAGTAATTGCAGCTAATGCGGACCTGAATGTCAGATATTTAAAAACATTGAAACCTGGCGGACTAAAATGCGATTCTAAATATTCTGCTAATAGATATAACATTATTCGTTTATAGTTTTATTTTTAAATACCTTATTAACAACTTCTTCCATATTCATTCCCCTTGATCCCTTAAAATACACTATATCACCATTCGCTATATTAAGTTTCACAAATTCAGTTAAGTCCTCTTTATTGTCAAAATAGAAATTGTTGTTGATTCCTTTGCAACCTTTAAATGTATGATAAGACATTTGCCCGTAAGTATATACAAAATCGAATTTATGCAGATTGATTAATTTCCCGATTTCGTAGTGCTCTTTAACTGAATTGCTTCCCATTTCGAGCATATCTGAAATTACAATATGTTTCTTCCCCTTTGTAAAGAATTCCTTAACAGTCTCTAGTCCTAGTTTTACAGAACATGGATTGCTGTTATATGTATCATTAATTACTTTTATTCCGGAATACTCAAAATACTCCATCCTTTTCTGACTTATACTTTTTAGATTGTTGAGTGTGTTCGAAATCTGTTTTGGACTTACACCAAAATAAAGTCCTACTGCTATTGCGGCTAAACCATTATAGAATGAATGTTTGCCAAAAGTATTTACTCGTACATTAAATTTCTTCCCTTTATACTTATATTCAATTAGGGGACTAAATTTATTGTCATAACCTGAATTATATCCTTTAACATCTGAACTGTATTTGTAAGAATATGTAAATGATTTGTGATTGTGAGTATCTTTGTAATTTCTTATAATTTCGTCATCTAAATTATAGAAACACATCGAACCGTTATTCCCGACATAATCGTAAAGAGTAAATTCTTCCTTCGCAACTCCTTTAATATTCTTAAAAAACTCGAGATGTTCTTTACCAATGTTTGTTATTAGTCCAAAATCTGGTTCTGCAATCTTACACAAATAATCAAGTTCTTTAAAATGATTACTGCCAAGTTCTGTAACACAAAAATTATGTTTATCCTGTATATTTAATAAAGTTAAAGGTAAACCAATATGATTATTAAAATTTCCCTCTGTTTTCAGTACATTAAATTTATTGGATAATACACTGCTTATAATATCTTTTGTAGTAGTTTTGCCATTACTCCCCGCTACTCCAAGTATAGGAATATTCATCCTGTTTTTGTGATGATGTGCTAATTCTCCCAAGGCAATTGTAGTATTCTTAACTACATAGAATACATCCGTTTTGTATTTATTCTTGTTTTTATTGTACCAATTAATGTTAACGAATATTAACCCGGCTTTTCTTCTTATTACATCATCAATATATTTATGTCCGTCATTCGTTTCACCTTTTAACGCAAAGAATATTTCCCCATTTTTAACTTCTAAAGAATTAATATTAACTCTGTTATACTTTTTACAAATGGTATTTTTATGATTTTTTAAACTGCCATCTACTTTCAATATGTCATCTATTAATATCATGTACTTACTGAATCAATATTATTAGTTATTATTTCTTGGTCGTCAAAATGACTTTTAACTCCGTTTATTTCCTGATACGTTTCATGACCTTTTCCGCATACAAGAATGATATCCCCTTTTCTTGACATACTAAGACCTTTTTTTATTGCTTTTTCTCTGTTTATTTCAACCAGATAATCGCTTTTTCCTTTAATTCCAACTAATATATCCTTCACAATATCTTCAGGATCTTCAGTTCGAGGATTGTCGGAAGTAATTATGACTACATCAGATAAATCAGCTGCTATTTCACCCATTACAGATCTTTTTGTTTTATCTCTATCTCCTCCGCATCCGAAAATTGTAATTACTCTTCCTTTCGAGAATCCTATATTTCTAATCTCGACGGCAGCTTCGATTGCATTTTTTAAAGAATCAGAAGTATGAGAATAGTCAACTATTGCACAGGCACCATTTGGAAGCATCGTACGGTTAAACCTGCCTTTTGCAGCTTGAAAAGTATTTACTGAATATAGTATTGTTTCTATTGATATTTTCTTTTCTAAACCAAACAGTATTGCAGCCAGCAAATTATAGATATTGAATCTACCTGTAAGAGTAGATTCGACATTATAATTTTTATCATCATGCTTTATGCTAAACTTAAGTCCGTCTAATTTAATATTAATATCGTGTGCCTGTAAATCGGAATTTCCGTTAATAGAATATAGTTTCTTTAAACCTGAACAATTATTTAATATCTTTATACCATATATATCATCAGAGTTAGATATTGCCAAATCTCCATTCTTAAGATTATCAAAAAGCATCTTTTTTGCTTCGAAGTAATTATCCATATTTATGTGTAGATCCATATGTTCACTGGTAAGATTAGTGAATATTGCAGTATCGAATTCAATATTATGTACTCTATAATTCGTTAGAGCAATTGAAGATACTTCCATTATACAATAATCTATTTTGTTGTCAACCATTTCAGCAAGCATTTTATTCAACTCTATTGAATCTGGCGTTGTTAACCTTGCAGTTTCCGCTTTTGTTTCCCCTGTTATATAACTTATTGTTCCGAGCAATCCGCATTTGAAACCGGCTCCCTCTAATATACTTTTTATTATATATGATATTGTGGTTTTGCCATTAGTGCCTGTTATTCCAATAACTTTCACTTCCTTTGATGGATTTCTGTAATAAGAACTGCTAATCTCAGCCATTACTTTCCTAATCTTATCAACAAATATAATATTTTCAACACCATCATAATCTTTTTGATATACTGACTCTGCAATAATTAATTCAGCACCATTACTTACTGCTTGATCAACGAATTGCCTTCCATTGGCTTTACTCCCCTTAATAGAAAAGAAGATGAATCCTCTATGTACATCTCTTGAATCAAGACTTAGACCCTGAACTTCAAAATCCTTTATTGATTCAGGTATTATTAAACCATTAATATTTAATAGCTTACTTAAAAGCATCAGTTTTCCTCTTTACAAAATAAAATTACCTTACTGTTAGATATAACTTTTGTTCCTGATTTTGGAAATATATCCACAACTTCTCCGCTCCCATTAACATCAATGATAAATCCTTCAGAGACTAATTTGTTAATGGCTTTTCTAAGACTCATATTCTTTACATTTGGAATAATGTAGCTTGTTTCATTTGCAAGATTCTTTTCCGAAAGAAATAATTTTACAATAGTACCATCTTTATAAATACTTCCATAGGAAGGCTCTTGATTAAAGACCACTTGTTCATTAGGTTCATTTGTACTAAATTCCTTTTCAACAGCGAACGCAATATTTCTTTCTTTTAGTATTTCTTGTGCATCTTTTACTCTCATATTAACCAGATTCGGTATTATTTTAGTATTGCTCGTAACTTCGATAGTGCTTTTTTGCATATTATTATTGACCAAATACTCATCTTTATATCCGTTGGATTTTCCTATATAATCGATTAATCTTGTCGCAATTTTTTGGAATACTGGGGCAGCAACTTTTCCGCCATAATACCCATTTTTAGGTTCATCAATTATTATGGTAATAATAATTTCAGGATTATCAGCGGGAAAATAGCCGACAAACGATGATATGTGTGAACTGCTTGAATACTCACCTTCAACCAATTTTTGTGTTGTGCCTGTTTTACCGGCAATCGAGATTCCTTCAATTTTAGCATCAATTCCGGTTCCTCTTTCAACTACACCTTTTAGCATCCTTGTTAACTCTTTCGCTGTCTCAGCAGATACTACCTGCCTAACGGGAGAAGGCATACTTTCCTGTAAAATCCTGCCATCTGGACTAACAATCTTCTTTAAAATAAATGGTTTCATCAACATTCCGTTATTGGCAATTGCTGAATATGCCATCGTTAATTGAAGTGCATTTACTGCAACTTGATACCCGATTGACATGAATTCAAGAGAACCGTTTGTAAAATCTATTGGTCTTTTCAAATATCCTCTGTTCTCACCATATAATTCGATACCAGTATATATCCCAAAACCAAAATCCCTTGCATACTTAAAGAATCTTTCCGCACCAAGTTTCTGAGACAATTTAACGAATCCAATATTGCTTGATTTTTCCACGGCTTCCTGAAAAGTAAGAGATGATGCTGAGTACGAATCAAATATATCCATCCCGTAAATTTTATAACGTCCGCTTTCAGTGTTAATAACGCTATTTGCATTACTGAGCTTCTCCTCTATTATTGCTGACGCAGTTATTAATTTGAATGTTGAACCCGGCTCATATATATCTGAGATTACTGCATTTTTCATTCCGGCAGAATCTTCCTTCTTAATATTATTCGGGTCAAAAGTTGGATAAGTACACATACCCAAAATTTCACCTGTTTTAATCGATACAATTACAGCTTTTCCTTTTGTCGCATTAAAAGAACTTATTCCGCTGACAAGCTCTTCTTCGGCAATTTGTTGAATGTTTTTATCAATCGTTAAAACAATGTTTGCGCCTGATTCAGGTTCTTTTTGAATATAATTAAGATCCTGTCTTTTGTTCCCTCTTCCGTCTTTTCTTGATATCATATAACCATCTTTTCCTGTCATATCCTTATTGAAAGAAAGTTCTATACCGCTTATTCCCTTATTGTCTAAGTCATTGTATCCTATAATTTGTGAAGCGGTTTGTCCGAGATTGTAATATCTTGAAGGTTCTTTAAACACTTCAAAACCTTCGATTCTGACAGTATCAAGACCCTTTAAGTCATCCAATTCAGCTTTTCTTTCAATATAAAATGATGATTCGTTCTTGTTTATCAGTTTTTCTAAATATTCTTGTTTTGTTTTTCCAAATACATTTGAAAGTAACGTAGCAACAGAGTCAGGATTTTTTAGCTTGTACGGATCTACAATAACCGATACTTTAAAAATATTTGAAACAAATGGATTCATGTTTCTATCAAATATTACACCTCTTAAGGGAGATATAATTTCCCTCGTCTGTGATTGCTTTTTTGCTATTATTGCGTATTTTTCAGAATCAATTATTTGCAGAGTAACAAGTCTTGAAATAACAATAAACAACATTAATAGTATTGCCGTTAATGTGATGTTAATTCTCTTTTTAAATCTGACTGTATCCTTATTTAAGTTTAGAAATTTCAATCCTCTTTACTCTGAATTTTAAAATATTTATCATTTACAAATGAATTTTCATTTAACTTGAGCCCAATTCTATCTTCTGCTAATTTGCGTATTCGGTCAAAAGAACTCAGTTTCTCAATTTCAATTTTTAGTGTATTATTTATTTCAGTCGCCAAACTCAGTTCCTCTTTGACCGAACTAACACCTTGTATTAAATTATTTACTGTAATAATAGTGTTAATCAAAAAAACCGAGAGCGAAGAAATAATCAGGAATGATATTATAAGCATAAATAAGGATATTTTCTTTTCTTTATTTTGCCTCATATCAATAATACCTCTGCTGCTCTTAATTTTGCACTTCTCGCACGATTATTATTTTTAACTTCTTTGTAATCTGGTTTAATAACCTTTTTAGTCAAAATTCTAATCTCTCTTTTATCACTCTTTTTATTCCTGAAAAATTCTTTTACGATTCTGTCTTCTAAAGAATGATATGAAATAACTACTATCCTGCCGCCATTTTGCATCATACCGAATGCATCTTCAAGCACTTTTGCTAAATCACCCAGTTCATTATTAACCTCAATTCTCAATGCCTGATAAATTTTTGAGAAAAATTTAAACGGTATATCCCTTTTCATTTCATATTCTCTCTGCACTATTCTGACAAATTCAGATGTTGTTGATATCTTGTTTTTCTTTCTGCTTTCAATGATTGCTTTCGAAAGTCTTTTAGCATTTTTTATTTCTCCGTAGGTTTCAAATAAATCCGTCAGTTCTTTCTCGCTGTATTCATTAACAATATCTGATGCAGTTTTCTCAGAGTCTTTGTCAGCTCTCATGTCCAAAGGAGTGTCTTTTAAAAAGCTGAATCCGTCCTCACTGTTAAGCTGATAAGTTGATAGTCCTAAATCTAAAACCAAACCTGTTATTGAATTAATATTAAGCGTTGCTGCAATTTTCTGTACGTTTGCAAAATTATCGTTTAGAATATACAGATTTTTGTTATAGTTCTTGAATCTTTCCTTTGAGTGTTCAAGTGCATTTAAATCTTTATCTATGCTGATTACTTTTCCCTTATCTGAAATTTTCTTTAGAATGGTTTCGGTGTAACCACCTCCGCCTAATGTTCCATCGACAATAATTTCTTCCTTGATAAGTGGATTTATCAAATATGATATTGCTATGTCCATAAGGACCGGTGTATGGTAAACCGAAATCAAAGAAATATGTAATTTTTAAAATTAGTTATTGCTTTTATTCAAAATCTTCTCGGTTACTGACTGAGCAACATTTTCAAACGGCTCGGGATTTTGATTGTCATATTCTGACTTCAAATCCGGGTTCCATATTTCAATGTTCTGAAGCATTCCAAGAAGCAGCACATCTTTTTTGATATGAGCAAACTCGATTAGTTGAGAGGGTAGTAGAAATCTGTTGTGAGAATCCAAATCGCATTCATGAACATACATCATGAATTGCCGCATGAAAAATCTCTCTTTTTCGTTGAAGACGTTGAAGTTCATTAGACCTTTTTTTACCCTTTCCCATTCATCAAGTGGATATAACATTAAACATCCGTTTAGCCCTCTGGTAAGAACTATCTTATTATTTGATTCCGGAGACATTTTACTTCTGAATTTTGTCGGAAGTACAATCCTCGATTTGGAATCTAATACGACTATTGAATGTCCTTGAAACAAATTATATGACTTTATTTAAATTTAATTGGGAATTAAAGCCACTTTATCCCACTTCATCCCACTACAAAAATACATAAATTATATTAAAAGTCAAACAGAATTCTTTGAAATGACAAGAAATAAATTAAAGTGCATTAGATTATTGTTTAAGGAAGTCATAACTTCTCTCGGATTAGAAATTGGCACACCTATATAATATGTGAATAAGAATTAATCTTGATATAAAATATTTTTGCAAAATGTAAGATCAGTACTTAATTTAAGAAGAATTATGAGATGAAACCCCCAAATGCTTCAAATATCTACTTTTTTATGTATGACTGCGATATGACTGCGATATGACTGCGATATGATTGCGATATATAAATATACAAGCTGATTGTCAAAACAACCCCGCATCCTCCCTTAGATTGCACCTAAGTACTTAAAATATCATACAATTAAAAAGGAGATTTCTATTTCCTGACATATGAACTGGGAGAACCTATTTATTTGTAATTATTATGTGCTTGATTCGTTTTTGCATAATTTTTACGCAAAGAGAAAAAGTGCCGAAGACTGCACGGGGAAATCTTTAAAGTGTTTGGATTAATGTTAAAAGGAAAGCTGTACTTTATAATTCTATCTGTTTATTAAAAAAAAGGGCTGTTTCCAGCCCCTTTTTATTTACTATAATAATATTTTATATTTCATATTCTTTTTTAACTTTTTCTGCTTCGTCTACAACTTCACTAAACTCCTCCATAGAGTGCTTATCTACATGCGAAACAATCAATTCTTTGTATTTCCTTAAACCTGTACCGGCTGGAATAATCTGACCGATAATAACGTTCTCTTTTAGTCCAAGTAAATAATCAACCTTGCCTTTAATTGCTGCATCAGTAAGTACTCTTGTGGTTTCCTGGAATGAAGCTGCTGAAATAAAGCTGTCCGTTGATAAAGAAGTTTGCGTTATTCCTAACAACACCGCATCAGCAGTTGCAGGAACAGCATCCCTCGTTTTAATGCCGGTCTTATTCTTTTTCTTTAATAACGAATTCAGTTCTTTTACAGCTTTTTTGGGTAACAATTCGCCGACAGAAACTGCATCACTGTCGCCCTTGTCTGTAACAACTACCATACCACGAATTCTCTCATTACCCTCTGCGAATGAATTCTTATGAATAACATCGCCTTCAAGGAATGTTGTGTCACCGGAACTTGTAACTTTAACCTTTTGAAGCATTTGTCTTACGATAACTTCGATGTGCTTATCATTTATTTTAACACCCTGTATTCTGTAGACTTCCTGAATTTCATTAACAAGATATTCCTGAACCTCGGAAACACCTTTAATTTTCAATATATCAACAGGGTCAAAAGCTCCACCAGTTAATGGTTCTCCGGCAGAAACATAATCACCACTTCTTACAAGAATATGCTTTGAGACAGGGATTCTATAATCAATTTTCTTCGAACCATCCTGACTTGATAACAAGACTTCTCTGCTGCCTCTTGAGATTTTACCGATTTCCACTTTACCGTCAATCTCTGCAATTTTTGCCGGGTCAGCAGGACTTCTTGCCTCAAATAATTCAGTTACTCTTGGTAAACCGCCTGTAATATCACGAGTCTTACCCGAATCTCTCGGAATTTTTGCGATTATTGTACCTGCTTTTATATCTTCGCCATCCGCAAAAGAAAGATTGGCTTTTGCAGGAATAAGATAAGAACTTAATACTTTTCCTTTATTACTGACAATTTGTAATGTAGGACTCTTTGTTTTATCTTTACTTTCAATAACTGTTTTCTGAAGATTGCCTAAATCATCAACTACCAACTCATACTGCTTGCCCTCTTCCAGGTCATGATATTTAAGAGTTCCGTTATGTTCAGCAACGATTACAGAATTATACGGATCCCACTCATAAAGTTTCTGATCTTTTGTTACTTTCTCGTTGTGTTTAACTTTTAATTTTGAACCGTAAGGAACCTGATATTTCGTTAAAATATTCTTTTTGTCATCAACAATATTTATTACACCATTTCTACTTAATGAAATATGCTGAACATCTGCAGGTGTTATGTATTCGACAATCTTGAAGTTTTCAAAAACAACTTTTCCTTCAAACTTTGAAGTTATTTCTGATTGTGTCACAATTTTGCTTGCAGTACCACCGATATGAAATGTTCTGAGTGTTAACTGTGTACCGGGTTCACCTATAGACTGTGCAGCAATAATACCAACTGCTTCACCAACATTAACCATCTTGCCGGTTGATAAATCCCTACCGTAACATTTAGTACAGACACCACGTTTTGATTCACAGGTTAAAACCGAACGAATTTCAACACCAGTTATAGGTAACTCAGAAATAATTTTCACTTTATCTTCATCAATCTCATCACCCGTTTTTACTATTATCTCTTTCGTTAATGGATTAACTACATCGTGAGTCGAAACTCTTCCAAGGATACGTTCGGCAAGAGGTTCCTTTACATCTTCTCCCTCTTTTAGTGCTTCAGTATAAACTCCTCTGATGGTTCCACAATCTTTTTCTGTAATAATTACATCCTGAGCCACGTCGACGAGTCTTCTTGTAAGATAACCCGCATCTGCAGTTTTTAAAGCTGTATCAGCCAAACCTTTTCTTGCACCGTGAGTAGATATAAAGTACTCAAGAATTGACAATCCCTCTTTGAAATTTGCAATAATCGGGTTTTCAATAATTTCTCCTGCCTGACCTGTAAGAGACTTCTGCGGTTTCTGCATAAGTCCCCTCATACCGGCAAGCTGGCTCACCTGCTCAGCAGATCCTCTAGCACCAGAATCAATCATCATGTGCAGGGAATTAAATCCTTTTTTTGATTTGCGAAGATTATCCATAAGATCATTCTTTACCTGGTCGCGAACGTGAGTCCAGTTATCGATAACCTTATTGTATCTCTCATTTTCAGAAATGATACCTCTTGATTTTTGTTTTTCAATAGAATCTACTTTTGCTAATGCTTCCTCAATAATTCTTTTCTTTGTGCTCGGAACTTCAATATCATCAATGTTAACAGATAAACCACCTTCTGTCGCATGCTTAAATCCGAGTTCTTTAAGTTTGTCTAAGAATATAGCCGTTTTCTGATTTCCAACTTTTCTGTATATCATTCCAATAATAGAAATGATTTTCTTCTTTCTTAGTAATTCATTAATGTAAGGAATTTCTTCAGGTACTATCTCATTGAAAATAACGCGTCCTGCAGTCGTTTCTATTATTTCACCTTTAATTCTAATCTTAATCCTTGCATGAATACTAACTACTTTATTATTCACAGCAACAATTAACTCTGCCGGTGAAGAAAATATTTTTCCTTCGCCTTTATCTCCCTTAAGTTCTTTAGTCAGATAATAGCATCCAAGTACCAGTTCCTGATTAGGTACAATAATCGGATTACCATTCTGAGGAGAAAGAATATTATGAGTAGATAACATCAGTATTGTTGCCTCAAGTTGTGCGTCATAAGATAAAGGAACGTGAACTGCCATCTGGTCACCGTCAAAGTCAGCGTTGAATGCTGTACAAACGAAAGGATGCAGCGTTATAGCTTTTCCTTCAATAAGTACTGGCTGAAATGCCTGAATACTTAATCTGTGAAGTGTTGGTGCTCGGTTAAGCATAACAGGATGTCCGTCTATGACATTCTCAAGAATATCCCAAACTTCAGGAGTTCTTTTATCAATGAGTTTCTTAGCACTTTTTACGGTCTTTACATAATCCCTGTCAATAAGCCTTCTAATAACGAATGGCTTAAATAATTCAAGCGCCATGTCTTTAGGAATGCCGCACTGATGCAACTTTAACTCTGGACCAACAACAATTACTGAACGACCTGAATAATCAACTCTTTTGCCTAACAAATTCTGACGGAATCTTCCCTGCTTGCCTTTAAGAATATCCGATAAGGATTTCAAAGCTCTGTTTTCAGCCCGTACAGCCGTGACTCTTCTCGAATTATCAAGCAATGCATCAACAGCTTCCTGAAGCATTCTCTTTTCATTTCTTAAAATGACTTCAGGTGCTTTTATATCTATTAATCTTTTTAATCTGTTGTTTCTTATTATTACCCTTCTGTATAAATCATTCAGATCGCTAGTTGCAAACCTGCCGCCTTCTAAAGGCACTAATGGTCTTAATTCCGGAGGGATTACAGGAATAACATCAAATACCATCCACTCAGGTTTGTTTGGCTTACCGTCCGGTTTTAGTTTAAATGACTCAAGAACTCTTAACCTCTTGATATTTTCAGCTTTCTTCACTGCTGAGGGTTCATCCTGTAATTCAGCACGAAGTCTTGATACTTCTTCGTTGATTACTACCCTTCTCAACATTTCCTTAACAGCTTTACCGCCCTGGTCAACTAAAAATTTACTTTTATCATCGTCATCAAGAAACTGATTATCCTCAGGCATTTTCGCTAATTCTTCTAAATAATCCTCTTCCGATATCAATTCATTCTTCTTGAACCTTGACTTCCCGGGATTTATTACAACATACGATTCATAATATATAATTTTCTCCAGATCTTTTGAAGTAATACCCAACACGTATCCTATCTTAGAAGGTAAAGACCTAAAATACCAAATATGTACAACGGGTACACATAGAGAAATATGTCCCATTCTTTCTCTTCTGACATTTTTCATATTTATCTCAACACCGCATCTGTCACACACTATACCTTTGTATCTTATGCCTCTGTATTTACCGCAGTGACATTCCCAGTCTTTAACAGGACCGAAAATCTTTTCACAGAATAAACCATCCTTGTCAGGTTTAAAAGTTCTGTAATTTATGGTTTCAGGTTTAGTAACTTCACCATAAGAATTTGATATTATTGTATCCGTAGAAGCAACGTTTATCGTTATTTTCGAAAATCGTTTCCTCTTTTGTTCGGTTTTAATTGGCATATATTTAAGTAAATTTAATTTCTTTTATTGTTTGAATTAATCAATATTAATATCCAGACCAAGTCCCTGCAATTCCTTCATTATTACGTTGAATGCTTCAGGTATATTAGGTTCAGGAAGGTTTTCACCCTTGAT
>JBHELA010000352.1:0-3906 GCA_041859005.1 Ignavibacteria bacterium | reverse complement strand
TATACCACACTGCAATAGCACCGAATACTTTCACTGATGTTGACGGCTCTTACCTTGGACGGGACCTCAAAGTTCATAAGGCTTCGCATGATTATTATACAGTCTTTTCCCTATGGGATACTTATAGAGCATTGCATCCTTTGCTTAATATCATAGAAAGAAAGCGCTCTCTCGATTTCGTAAAAACCTTTCTTCTTCAGTATGAACAAGGGGGCAGGCTTCCCATCTGGGAGCTTGGTGCTAATGAAACCGACTGCATGATTGGCTATCATTCCATACCGGTAATAGTCGATGCTTACAACAGCGGTATTACTGACTTTGATAAACAACTCGCTCTCAAAGCAATGATGAATAGCTCAAACCTTGATATATATGGACTTCAGCATTACAGAAACGACGGCTACATCTCAGCAGATAAAGAACACGAGTCTGTTTCAAAAACTCTTGAGTATGCCTTCGACGACTGGTGTATAGCAAACTTTGCCGAATCACTCGGTGATAACGGTAATAAAAACAAATATGAAAAACGGTCTCAGTATTACAAAAACGTTTTTGACCCCGGAACAGGATTTATGCGCCCTCGCTTTAACAACGGATGGAAAGACCCGTTCAATCCTACTGACGTTGATAACAATTACACAGAGGCAAATTCATGGCAGTATTCATTCTACGTCCCGCATGATGTACCGCGTCTGAATCAATACCTGAACGGAAATCTCGAAAAGAAACTCGATAAACTTTTCAGCGCCGATACAAAAACAACCGGACGCGAGCAGGTCGATATTACAGGTCTCATTGGACAGTACGCACACGGCAATGAACCCTCGCACCACATATCGTATTTATACAATTATACTGACAGCCCTTATAAAACACAACAGCTCGTCAGAAAGATTATGTCAGAATTTTATAAAGACAGTCCCGACGGACTTATCGGGAACGAAGACTGCGGGCAGATGTCAGCGTGGTATGTTCTAAGTGCAATGGGCTTTTATCCTGTTACACCCGGCTCTGGAAAGTTTCTAATAGGTAGTCCCATATTCGACGAAGTAAAAATAAACCTTGAAAACGGAAAGACCTTTACCGTCAAAGCAAATAATCAGTCTGATGAAAATATTTATATTCAAAACGAAAGTTCTCATGACAGGAAGCCATACATAACCTGGGAAGATATATTCAGCGGCAGTACTATAAATTTTGATGTGGGAAAATCCCCCGCCAAAACATTCGGCGATAACGGAATTAAAAAGTATTTATACACTGAAAAGTCATACGATACTTCTAACGAATTAATCCCCTCGCCTTTTGCAAACACAAGCAGGATTACTTTCAAAGATTCGCTTGTCATTTCTTTATCCGTAAATTATCCTGAAGCAAAGATATTTTATAATATTTTGCCAAATCAGTTTACTGAATACACAGGACCTATTACAATAAATGACAATTCATCAATATTTACTTACGCAGAAGATAAAAACGGAAATAAAAGCAAATCAACAGGCTCTGTCTATTACAAAATTCCTAAAGATATAAAGGTTGAACTGCTTTCAGATCCTAATATGTCTTACACCGCAGGAGGACCCGAAGCTCTTATCGACCGTATTCGCGGCGAAAAGAACTGGCGTCTCGGTAACTGGCAGGGGTATCAGGGACAGGATTTTTCAGCTGTAATAGACCTCGAAAAAGAAAAGGATGTCAATAAAATATCAATCGGTTTTCTTCAGGACGCACGCAGCTGGATATGGATGCCTAAATATGTTGAGATTTATTCTTCAAACGATAATATTACATATCAGAAAATAGGAGTAATTGAAAACACTATACTTGATACGGACTTGAACATATATATAAAAGATTTTATTTTAAACCTTGATAAGATTCTTAGAACAAGATACATAAAAGTCACGGCAGTTAACTATGGTAAAATCCCCGGCTGGCATCCGGGTGCAGGGGGCGATGCATTTATCTTTGTAGACGAAATCATAATAGAGTAATTCTTTCATATTTTAAAATTTAAAAAGGAGCATTAATGAAAAAGTACATTGCCGAATTGATTGGAACAATGGTACTTGTTCTTATAGGATGCGGTTCTGCGGTTATATCGGGCGGTTCCGTTGGATTCCTCGGAATCGCGTTTGCGTTTGGTTTTGCGGTACTTGCAATGGCTTACGGCATCGGCGGAATATCAGGTTGCCATATAAATCCTGCCGTTACTGTCGGAGCGCTCGTAGCCGGACGCATCAGCGGAAAAGATGCAGGTATGTATATCATTTTTCAGATTGTCGGTGCTATAATCGGCGCAGGCATTTTGTATTTCATAGCATCCGGTCTCAGCACTTACAACATCGCTGCAAACGGACTTGGACAAAACGGATACGCTGAATACTCGCCTATGAAATACCCCATGATTTCAGGATTCGTTGCTGAAGTTGTACTGACATTTATCTTTCTTATAGTAATACTCGGTGCAACAGCAAAGAATGCACCCACAGGTTTTGCAGGAATACCTATCGGTATTGCTCTCGTAATCATTCACATAGTCGGAATCCCTATCACGGGTACATCCGTAAATCCCGCAAGAAGCATCGGACCAGCATTGTTCGTGGGCGGAGAAGCAATAGCTCAGTTGTGGTTGTTCATCGTTGCACCTCTTATCGGAGCCGCTTTGGCAGGAGTCGTATGGAAGTTTGTGCTTGAGGATAAAGAATAATATTTATATTTTACATCTTTATTAAAATATTTATTAAAGAGTCTTTAATATTCATTAAAGACTCTTTTTAATTAAACACTATTGCAATGAAAAACACAATCATTTTCTTTTTGCTTATAACCGCATTCTTCTCACTGTCAAACATTGCCCGCTCTCAGGACGAATTCGAAATGAAGGACGGCGATGAAACATTCATCATGAAAAAATACTATATGTGCTTCCTGAAACGCGGCGAAAACAGAACTCAGGACTCCGCAGCATCAGCCCTCATACAAAAAGGACACATGGATCACCTTTCAAAACTATACAAAGAAGGCCACATACAAATCGCAGGTCCCTTCGGCGGTGACGGCGACATACGCGGCATATTAGTATTCAGCGTTAAAACAAAAGAAGAAGCAGAACGACTCGCTTCCGAAGACCCTGCTGTCATAGCGGGCAGACTCAAAGTCGAAATCCTCGAATGGTGGGCTGCAAAAGGCTCCACACTGAAATAAAATCTATTTTTTGTCATCACCGAATATTTTTATAGGGGATCTCCGTTCTTCTGTTTATCCTCAAGCTGGAAGTACGCCAAGTCGCATCTTCGACTTGAGTTACTTTTCGTGTGTTCATGATTTTAAATCTCCCCTAAAACAAAAAAGCGGACCATAAGTCCGCTCTTGTTATAAAGATATTTCTCTTTCTTTTAGCTCATTGCGAATTTGACAAATTCGTTGAATGCATCCAGGTTGTTGTAAGCCATATCGGCAAGCGTCTTTCTGTTTACGTCAATTTTCTTCTTGCTTAATGCGCCCATTAGCTGTGAGTACGATACTCCGCTTATTCTCGCTGCTGCATTGATTCTGACTATCCAGAGATTTCTGTAAACTCTCTTCTTGAGTTTTCTATCCCTGTATGAGTGTGATAAGCCCTTCTCTACTGCATTCTTCGCAACTGTATAAACCTTGCTTCTTGCACCTACGTATCCTTTGGCTTGTTTTAGAACTGCTTTTTTGCGCCTGTGTGAGGCGACTTTGTTTTTAGACCTTGGCATTGACTATTACCTTTCGTTTAATTTAAAAATTGAGGCATCCCGCGATGCGGAATTTCGAGACCTCTTCTTGTTTAAATTATTCCCGTTAATGAAGGAATAAATATGTTAAAGAACTTTATAGTCTTTCTTTAAGACTTTTTACTGAAAGTTACTACTCCGC
>JBHELA010000176.1:0-5653 GCA_041859005.1 Ignavibacteria bacterium | reverse complement strand
GTTTATGATTGCGAAAGCAAGCTTTACCCGCTGCTTCATTCCCGATGAAAAATTCTTAACCTCATCATTCCTGCGGCTGTAGAGATTTATTCTGTTAAGCAGGTATTTTAAGTGTTCTTTTTTATCGGAAGCGGGACGGTCATTACATTTAAGGTCATAAAAAAATTCAAGGTTTTCAAGAGCCGTGAGTTCGTCATAAAGATTAAGATAAGGAGCAATCATTCCAAAATACAGATGAACCTTTTCGTTTGGGACATCACCGGAATCACCGCTAACAACAACTTTCCCTTTATTCGGTTTCATAAGGTTTGCAAGAACCTTTAGAAGGGTTGATTTGCCAGAGCCATTGCGTCCTGTGACAGCAAGAGAATCCCCCGATTTAAGGTCAAGGTTAATGTTTCTGAATATTACTTTATTCAGAAAGCTTTTCTCGAGATTAACTGTTTTAAGAAAAACTCCGGACATAAGTATATGATTTACTGAATGAAACCAGACTGTTCGTGCACTCTCTGGTCGCGTCTTTTCTTTGCATGCTCAAACCTTCTTTTTTCCTCATCGGATTCGGGAATAATTTCCGGAACAGGAATAGGTCTTCCCGATTCTCTGTCCACATTCACGAAGGTTAAATAAGCGCTGTTCGAATGAAAGACCTCACCGAACTTAATATTTTCAACTTCAACTTTTACTCCCACCTCCATAGAAGTTTTAAAAGCTCTGTTAACAGAGGCTTTAAGCCTAACGATATCTCCAAGCTTAATCGGCTTGTGAAACTGAAGATTATCCACGGCAGCTGTAACAGCAATATTATTGCAGTGTCTGGAAGCAGCAAGTGCAGCTGCGATATCAATCCAGTGCATAAGTTTACCGCCCAGCAGATTACCGAGCATATTAGTATCGTTTGGCAGAACGAGTTCAACCATCTGAACCTGAGACTCTATCACAAATTTAGATTTCATCATCATTTGGATAATGTACTTTTAATTGATTTAACTTTCGGCAGAAAGGGGCTTTTAGGAAATCGTGTTTCAAAGCGCTCGATTTCGGATTTGGCATCTGCCGGTTTTTTCCTTATAATAAGCATCTGGATTTTTCCGTAAAGAGCGTCATCCGCATAGTCTGTATCAAAATATTCGTTAACAACATTTTCATAGTAAATTGTCGCAGCCTTGTAATCGTCCATAGTTGCATAGAGCTCGGCTGACTTAAGTTCCTTGTATGCAAGTTTATTGCGTAACTCACGGATTTTCTTTTCTGCTTCAGGAGCGTTTTTATCGGTGGGATAAAGCTCGAGAAAGTTTTTCAATTCCATAATAGCCTGATACGTGTAAGTCTGGTCAAGAGAATACTTCGGAGACATACCATAATAGCACAATGCAAGCTGATACCTTCCGTCAACAGCAAGCGAGCTTGTTGTATAATTTTTCAGAAGATATTCGAATTCATAAGCTGCGAGAATATATTCTTCCTGCTTCAGATAGCTCATTGCGAGATAATACTGAACTTTATCGCTGATACTCGTGCCAGAGAACTTAACCTTCATAAGTGAAAAATCTTCAATGGCATCCACATAATCTTTGCCATTGTAATTTTTCATTGCTTCGGTAAAAGCCTTATCGGGGTCATCAATTTTGCTGATATCCGAGGTACGTGAGCCGGAACATCCTGCTGCAAAGTAAGACAGAATTACGACGGTTAATAAAAGATAATATTTCATTAATATGTTAATTTTATTTGCTTCTTATAGTAAAAAATAATATTGCTGCAATTGCTGATACAGCGACGATAATTGCCGGAACGATAATCTTTTTCATAAACGGCTTATCGGGTAATGCCGATTTCATGAAGCTGTAATTGCTTTCCTGTATGTAATCAAAGTACTCAGTTTTTACCTTATCCCTGTAAGTTTTCAGAACTGATTGCTGAGCGTTATCAGAGTTCAAGACAGAAAACCTAAAGGCGACGGACAAATCTCGCATAAACATCTCATCCCCGATAATCTTATCGGCTTTTGGTTCTGAATAAGCAACGAAAAACTTAACGCCGCTGAATATTATTTTATAGTCAAATCCGTCTTCTTTTTCATAGATAAAGTTATAAGAAGAGAATTTTTGTTTTATATTATTAAGCAGAAACTCTGCCTCCTCAGACTTTTCATCAATACTGACCTTAAAGATTTTCTCTTTTCCGAGAACCGTCACCACGTCCTGCAGTTCATCGAGACCATTCAGAGTAAGGTCAGAGAACAGCGTAAAGTTATTTTTGGGCAAACTACTTGTTTCAACTTGCGAATACGAATCCGCAATCAGAAAAAAGGTAAAGAACACCGTCAAAATGCCGATAATAGATTTTGCCATAGTATATCTGCTAAAAATGCAGATTATTCAACAACTTTACAGTATAAATAACAAATAAATTAACTTAAAGACAGTATAGTTACAATTCAAAAACTGTACTGAATGGAGAAGTTTTAAGTTCTAATATGTAAAAGGCTTTAGAATTTGAGGCTTATTTACTCTTTTGATTAGAGTAAGAATAGTATAACCGAAATTGTATGCTTATTACTAATCCTGCCACAAATATGCTATTGCATTGGTGTTACCTGTTTGTTTTTAAATATTTACATTCAGAGTAATAGGAGTGTTTAGGGCATCAAAAATTTTCTTAATAGTACCAATGGTAACATTTGAAGAACCATTTTCTAATTTTGATATCTGTGCTTTTTTAACCCCTATTTTATTTCCCAGCATTTCCTGGGTATAGTTATTTTTAAGACGGGTTTTTTTTATAAATTCACCTATCAGGTCAAGCTGCAAGCTGAATTCATAAACATTTCTGTTCTCTTCTCCAACCCTACCTACGAACTTGTCCTTTACATCATCAAGCGAGTAAATCTTTATGTTATTTTTCTTTCTCATTTTATATTAAAATATGTTTTTCTTAGCTGTTCTGATTTATTAATCTCGGATGTAAGAACTTTATCCTTTTTCTTTATAAAACCATTGCTGGTGATTACTAAAATGTTCTCAATATCGGATTTATCCCAAAACGCAAGAAGCCTATAGTTTATTGAACTGTACTCAGTTCTGAATTCCCATATATGATTAGTAAGTTTTTTGAACAATTTCGGGTCGTTTAGATACTTTGACTTATCAATATTATAAATGATTTTCTCAGCCGCTTTTTTGTTAATAGAAGCTAAAAACTCTACAGCACCCTCAAGAAACTCTACATTAAATTTTGCTTTAATCATAAAGTGTTACAATAGAAGTTAAAAAATGTTTCCATAAAAGTAAACTCAGAATGTAATCATTCCTATCCGTCTAAAAAAACAGTGGGAAGTAAAATGATATTGTATTTGAAAACCCGAATTAAAACAAAAACAATTTTATTCTTTTTCCAGCTCTATCTTAATTTTCTGAAGTTCGGTTTTATGTTCTTCGGAAACCCTTGGATATTCGAGATTCAGATTCTTTAGAGTATTAACTATTATATCGGCAACGGCGGCACGTGAAAACCATTTTTTATCTGCCGGAATAATGTACCATGGCGCGTACTCAGTGCTGGTCTTGCTGAACATTTTTTCATAGGCTTTCTGGTAATCGTCCCAATGTTCTCTCTCCTTAACGTCTGATGCAGAGAACTTCCAGTTTTTGTCCTCGTTATTAATTCTTTCGAGAAATCTTTTCTTCTGTTCGTTCTTTGAAACGTTCAGGAAAAATTTCAATATGACTATACCGTTGTTAACGAGATACTTTTCAATATTATTAATATCCTCATACCGCTTATCCCAGAAATCATGATTGTAATCTTTTTCATGCAGATTCTGATACTTCAGCAGTTCGGGATGAACTTTAACAACGAGAACCTCTTCATAGTATGAGCGGTTAAAGATACCAATCCTACCTTTTTCGGGAACACACTTCATGCAGCGCCACATGTAATCATGGTCGAGTTCCTGATGAGTGGGAGACTTAAAGCTGTACACTTCGCATCCCTGCGGATTAACTCCGGACATAACATGTTTAATAGTACCGTCTTTACCGGCTGCGTCCATAGCCTGAAAGATTAAGAGGAGTCCGTATTTATTGCTTGCATAGAGGACGTCCTGTAAATGAGCCATCTCATTAATATCATCCTGAAGCTTTTGCTGAGCTTCTTCCTTGCCTTTAAACTTTCCCGTGAAAGATGTGTCATAATCCTTAAGCTTTATTTCTTTCTTTTGCTGGGCGAGAAACCAATTAACATCCATGATTTTAAGTTTTAGAACATTGTATTTATTCTGCATAATAAATTCAATGTAAATCTTTTACAGGTATTTTTTGTTTTAGTAATGTTGATATTACAACCTAACAAAGAACATTAGTCATGAAAATCGGAATAACCTGTTATCCCACATACGGAGGAAGCGGAGTAGTTGCAACAGAACTTGGTAAGACTCTGGCACTCAAAGGACACGAAGTACATTTCATATCTTACGCAATGCCGTCACGACTCAGCTCATTCATCGGAAACATATTCTATCACGAGGTTGAGATGTACAGTTATCCGCTGTTCGAATTTCCATTATACTCAATAGCACTGACAAGCAAGATGGTTGAGGTAGTGCAGTTCAACGACCTTGACCTGATACATGCTCACTATGCTATTCCTCATGCCACCAGCGCATATCTTGCAAGAGAAATACTCAAAAGCGAGAACAAGGACGGAAAGAATATAAAGGTGATTACAACGCTTCACGGAACCGACATAACTCTTGTGGGTCTTGAACCGAGTTTTCTTTCCACGATGAAGTTCAGCATAGAGCAATCGGACGGTGTAACAGCAGTATCGAAATTCCTGAAAGACAAGACCATTTCGAGTTATTCGATTGAGAAAGATATTGAAGTGATACCGAATTTTATAGACACAGAAAAATACAAAAGAATGACAGATAAAGGCTCAGACTGCTTCCGCGGCAATTTCGCAGGTATAGACGAGAAGATACTGATTCACGTATCGAACTTCAGGCCTGTGAAGAGAGTGCCCGATGTAATAAAAATATTTTCATTAGTAAGGAAGAGTATCAAGGCTAAATTAATACTCGTAGGCGACGGTCCCGAAAGAAGCGAATGCGAAAGGCTCTGCAGAGAACTGGGTATAACAGAGTACGTCAAGTTTATGGGAAAGCAGGATTCATTGCCTGAAATACTATCTATAGCAGACCTGTTTATTATGCCCTCACAATCGGAAAGCTTCGGACTATCGGCTCTTGAAGCAATGAGCTGCGAGGTTCCCGTAATATCCTCGAGCGTAGGCGGTTTACCTGAATTAAATCTTCACGGAAAAACCGGTTACATTGCAGAATTCGGCGACGTTGAGAGAATGGCAAAATATGCAGTAGATCTCCTTTCTAATGATAAAAAGTATCAGCTGTTTCAGAAGAATGCAAGAGAAAGAGCAGAGTTCTATAACGAGGAAAAGATAATCGGTGTTTATGAAAAGTTTTATGAAAAGATATTAGGGAAGTAACTCTTTAACCGCATTGAGCAGCTTTGCGGAAGAAATGCTATCAAAGGAATTCTCATCATCAGAAACAAGAACCCGTTGTTTAGTTGAAAGCGGTGCAAACTTTTTCTGATTCCATTTCACACTGTTAAAAAAACAAACAATAGGG